>JBAXLL010000284.1:0-2874 GCA_037134835.1 Verrucomicrobiota bacterium | reverse complement strand
CCCCTGACCAGTGCGCCCCCGCCTCCGGCACCGAGCTTCGATCCGTTTGCACCTGCCTCCGGGCAACGCACCGCGCCGACCCGGCCTGGTGCGCCGGATGCCTTCGTGCCACCCTCGCCGCCGATCACGGCGGCACCCACGCCCCCGGTACCCGCGACCAGCTACACGGTGAAAAGCGGAGACAGCCTTTATGCGATCGGAAAACGCTTTGGCCTGACTCCATCCGAAATTGCGAAAGCCAGCAACATTGCGGTCAACGCCAACCTCCGTCCCGGCCAGAAGCTCTCCCTCCCCGCCGCGCCGGGCAAGGCCACCGCCGTTCCCGTGCTCGCCGGCGCGGCAGACACGAACACCTACACCGTTAGAAGCAGCGACAAGCTCACCACCATCGCCCAGCGCAATCGTACAACCCCGGAGGCGATCCGGGCGCTCAACAATCTCGCCGGCGATACTGTTCGCGCCGGCCAGGTGCTCCGTCTGCCGGTGGCCGCGCCGTCGGCCGCGGTCCTGGCACCCGCCACGACCGGTGGCGTCACCCATACGGTAAAGCCAGGCGAGGTCTTGGGCGATATCGCTCGAAAATACGGTGTGAAGATCGGAGATATTGCCGCGGTCAACACCATTGCCGATCCAGGCAAACTCCGTGCCGGTCAGGTGCTAAAAATTCCCGTCAAGGCTGCGGCCACCGTTGCGCCAGCGGCTCCGAGCGAGGACAGTCCAATTAGGGCGGCGGCGCCACCGCCCACTAGCAGCCCAGCTTCGACCTTTAACTTCACGCTGCCGTCCAGCACACCACCGGGCGCGCCCATTCAGGCCGCACCCCCACCCCCGCCGTCCACCCAATCCGGCCCGGTCATCAAGATTGAGGGCGACGGGGCACCGCGCATTCCCTGATTTTTTTACCTTCGCCATGAATTCGGCCAGTCCTCCCACCGCGCGTTTCCGCTTCGCACCCAATCCCGCCCTCGTGATCGTGGGATGCGCGCTCACGCTGCTGGCGTTGGGCCTCATGGTGCTGTTCAGCGCCAGTGCCGCGTTCCGGCAGGGAACATTTTTTTATCTGAACAAGCAGGTCGTGGGGGCGCTGCTGGCGACCGGGCTGGCCTGGTGGGCGAGCCGGACGGACTTGGAGCGGTGGCGCGCGCATGTCTGGTGGATCGGGGGCACGGCTGCAGTGCTGCTGGCGGCGGTACGCGTGCCGGGCCTGGGCATCACGGTGAAGGGCAGCCACCGTTGGCTCGGTTATGGCGCGGCGCGGCTACAGGTTTCCGAATTCGCCAAGGTGGTGATGGTATTCTGCCTTGCGCACACACTGTCGGTCAACCAGACGCGCATCCGTGACTGGCGGCACGGTTTCGTGCCGGCGCTAGGCATCGTGGCTGGGTTCACCGGCTTGGTGGTGATCGAGCCGGATTTTGGCATGGCCGCGCTATTCCTGGCTGTCGGGTTGGTGATGCTGTTCCTCGCCGGGGCAAGATGGCGTCACCTGCTGGCGACCGGCGGGATCGCGGTGGCCCTCCTCGCCTTGCTCCTCGTTTTCAATCCCAATCGCATGCAGCGTCTCGCCGATTTCAGAGGTAAGGAGCTACCGTACCAGCTCAAGCAGGCGCTCGCGGCTTACGCTGCGGGCGGGTTGGACGGCGTCGGGCTGGGGGAGGGCCGCCAGCAGCTGGCCTACCTGCCGGAGGCGCACACGGATTTTATTTTCGCCGTAGTCGGAGAGGAACTGGGACTGTGGGCCACGCTTGGGGTGGTCGCGGTGTTTGTGGCGATTTTTGTCGCGGGTCTCGCGCATCTGCGGCGGGCACCCAATCTGTTTCAGTTTCTCCTCGTCGCAGGTGCGCTGTTTTTCATCACCATGCAGGCGCTGATCAACCTGCTGGTGGTCACGGGCTCCGTGCCGCCGAAGGGCATGTCGCTGCCGTTTATCAGCGCGGGCCTGTCAAATCTGCTCGTGATGGGCCTGATGATCGGCCTCATCCTCAACACCCGCCGCTCGTGGCCGCGGCCAGGCTTCGGTGGCGGCCGGGCGCTGCTTGAGGTGCCGCCGGAAAGGCCGGAAACCGACCGGTCATGAAACATTTCCTCATCTCCTGTGGCGGCACCGGCGGGCATCTGGCCCCGGGGATCGCGCTGGCCGAGGGCCTCGCTTCCCGTGGCCACACGGCGACGATGCTGTTGAGCGGAAAAAAAATTGATGCACGCCTGGCGGCGAAATACCCGGACCTAAAATTTGTGACGGTGCCGGGCGCACCCCTGGCGGGCGGCCCGGCCGGGCTGGCGCATTGTTTCTGGACGCAAACACGCGGGCTGGCGTTCTGCCGGCGGCTGGTGCGCACGACGCGGCCGGCGGCAGTGATGGGCTTTGGCGGCTTCACCACCGCGGCGCTGGCGTTGGCAGGCCGGTTGGGCGGAGTGCCGGTCGCCTTGCACGAGGCCAACCGGGTGCCGGGCCGGGCCATTCGACTGCTGGCTCCGCTAGCCCGCCGCGTTTATCTGCCGCCGGGCGTGCTGCTGCCCGGCGTGCGCGATGCGGTGCGCCGGCATGCCGCACTGCCCGTGCGGAAAGAGATTTTACGTCTTCCCCGCACCGAGGCGTGTGCACGCCTGGGTCTCGACCCGGCGCGCAGGATCCTCGCCGTGCTCGGCGGCAGCCAGGGTGCAACGGCGCTCAACGACTGGGCCTGGCACGAGCGGCCTGCGTTCATGGCGGCGGGAGTGCAGCTGTGTTGCGTGACCGGACCGGACAAAGGTGGGGCAGCCCACGAAAAATATCCCCCAGCCGGTGCCAGAGATGCCGCCGGAGCCGTGGCACCAGCAGTGTTGCTGCCGTTTTGCGACGACATGGCCGCACTGCTCTCCGCCGCCGATCTC
>JBAXLL010000283.1:0-2883 GCA_037134835.1 Verrucomicrobiota bacterium | reverse complement strand
GTTCGGAGGCGAACACAGCGGCCGATGAGCTTTCTTTCGCTTCCATCTCTGAGGGCTGGGCTTTGGCGCGTTTGCCGCGTTTAGCGGGGGGGGCAGCTTGGCCGGGTGCGCCCGTTTCCGGCTTGGGCGCAACGGTCATCGGAAACGGCACAATCGTATGGAACTCTTCGGGAGAAATTTCCTGCAAGAGCTCGTCCGCGGCCGCGAGGGCCGCGGTGACGGCGGTGGCGTTATCGGCTGATGCGGCTGGAGCATGGGCTGTCGCATCGGCTACCGGAGTCATGGCGGCCGGCGGCTCGGCCGCTGGGGGGGGTACAGCTGCAGTTGTGGCCTTCGTTTCGGTCTTCAGTGTGGGTTCCTCTTTGGCCGGGGCGGCAGGTTTCACGTCGGCTTTTACGGGAGCGACGGCTGTTGCTTCAGATTTTGGAGCTTGGCTTGCCGGGGTTGGAGCAAGGGTGGACGCGCGCGGCTTACGGAGCGCCGCTTCGATCATCGCGAGTTCGGCGGTGGCGTGGGCGATTTTGTCCGCAACGACGGCGATTTTTTCGGCTTCGGCCGCGCCCGCGGCGGCGAGGCGGCGGTTGAGGCCGGCCATTTTTTCCTGCAGCTGTTCGGGGAGCTGCTCGGCGGCCTTCAGGTTTTTCTGCGCCAGTTCGGTGATGGTGTGCAGTCCGGCGGCGGCGATGCTGATTTGCTCGGCGGTCTCAGCCGTTGTGCGTGCGAGCGCCTCCAGCGCGCGCTGGCGTTCGTCGAGCACGGCGTCCTGCTGGCGGGCGTAATCCACAAGAAACGGCACACACAGCGCCGCCGCCGCGAGTGCCACGCAGGCGGTCGCGGCGACGATCGTGCCGGTTGTGAGCGGGGTTCCGCCGTGTTTGGCGATGAGCCATGCCGTGAGCAAGAGGACAACGTTGGCGACGACAAAAGGCAGCTTGGGGAGCGTGGAAGTCTCAGGGGGACGTTGCATGGTGCGATGCCGGGCGGCGCCACCACCATGCGCCGGAGGCGACGCGGCTCAAGTGCAAACCGCAGGGAGGGCGGCATGATTTGGCCCTTGGTGGCAGCCGGGCACCTGAACGCTATGGCTGTGTCCCTGAAGCTCACCGGATGTCGAATTTTTCCACGATGGCGGCGAGCAGCCGCGACCACTCGGCCGGCGCGAGGTCATCCTTGCGGCTAGGTGCGATCTGGCGGTGGTCGGTCATGCGCGCGGTGGTCCAGCCTTGCCGCATCCAGCGCGGCGCGAGCCATTCGAGCGTGCTGGCCATCTGCGCGGCTGTGAGCGGGGTGGCGTAGGTGTTGCCGGCAAAGGCGACGCCCAGCAGAAAGTTGTTGCACCGCGTCCGTCCGAGCCATGTCGAGGCTCCGGCGTGCCACGCGATGTGTGCGTCGGCCACGAACTGGCAGCGCGTGCCGTCGGGGGCGATGAGCCAATGGTAGCTCACTTGGCTGTCTGAGTGCAGGATATGCTCGATGGTCGCCTCAAACTCCAAGGTGCTGTGGTGGAAGCACACGCCCAGCTGCTCGTGCGCCGGCGTGGCGGTGAAGTTGGCCGAAGGACGGGAGATTTCGGGAAACATGGCGAGGGACTGAAGGGCTGGAACAAATAAATCTAAACCGCTGATTTTTTCCACGGATTTCACGGATGGGCAGGGATCAAAACGGCCAGACAGCTGAACCGGAGTTGGGACACTGAGCACAGAGATCGGGCCGGAGTTTCACAGAGGCACCATTCTTGCTCTGTGACCTCTGGCTCCCTCGACGTGTTCGTCCGTGTGTACTGCAGTAAAATCGGCCTCACCCAAAAAATCTTCCCCGCCACTCGGGCCGCGGCAGTGGGCAGGTGGTATCCCACTGGCCAAAAAGTTTGTAACGTGTGCGGGCCACCACGCGGTAGCCGGCGTCGCGCAGCCCGCGCGGGAGGATGCGCAGCCACGCGAGCGCCTCGGCCCGCCGAGTGCCGCACCGGCGGAGCGCGGCCATCACGCCCTCGCTGCGGAGCAGGAATTCCGGCCGGTCACGCCGTGCCCAGTCGGGGATAAAGACCAGGGTCTCAAAGTCGTCCGCCGGCAGATGATGGGCGCGCAGGTAGGCCTGCGCGGCCGGGCCTTGGAGCGGGGCAAAGCGCAAGGCTCCCTGCCGGTCGAGGTGGAGCAGCAGGCGCACCGTGCGGTTGCACAGCCCGCACTCGCCATCGTAGAGCAGTACCGGTCCCGCGTGTTCCGCGTGGGCGGTCTGGGTCGAAGGCAGGTTTTCCATCATGCCCCAGCGTAACCCGGCCATGCCTCCGCCGCAAGCCGCGCCTCATCGACGGGTGCATATCCTCTTCGCCTTTCTCACGGGAGACTCGCCCGTCGCCCCGGATGACGGCGGGCCCCGCGTTTTTTCAAGTTGAACCCGGCGGTGGGTTCCCCTCCAAAAGATGCTGCCGTCTGTCCGTTTTCTGGCCCGAAACCACCCCATGAAATTCACCGATTCGCACGTCCATTTTTGGGACCGTGCCCTTATGTCCTACACCTGGCTGCACGAGGTGCCGTCCATTTGGGAGCGGCATGCGCCGGAAAATTTGCGGGCGGAGGCAGGGGCGGGGATGCCGGAAAAAATCGTCTTCGTGGAGTGCGGCGCACCCTGGCGCGAAGAGGTAAAATGGATCGAGCGGCTCGCCCTGGCCGAGCCGCGTATCGCTGGCCTTGTCGCCAGGATCGCCATCAACACCGGTGCCCAGACCTCCGCCGACATCGCCGAGCTGCGTCGCCACCCACTCGTGCGGGGCGTGCGTCATCATTTCGAACACGATGGACCTGACTATTGCGCCCGTTCCGAGTTTATTGCCGGGGTGCGTGAGTTGTCCGCCGCCAGCCTGAGCTTCGACCTCTGCTGCAA
>JBAXLL010000282.1:0-2884 GCA_037134835.1 Verrucomicrobiota bacterium | reverse complement strand
CTGAGGGCGAAAGCTGGGGGCACACACCGGCACCCGATCAGCGGCGACGGCGGCCGGCGAACCAGAGACCGAAGACGCCGACGAGGAGCGGTGTCGTCAGCAGGTTGACCCAGAGCAGGCGGCGGCCGAGCGTGTCCACGTCCTCACGCAGCGTGCGGCGGATCTCACGCTGCTCACCGCGAATGGCGGCCTCGTCTTTTTGGAAGCGAAGAATCTCGGCCTGCATCTCGGGCGTGGCGACGAGACGGCCACTGTCCGTGCGTTTGGCCTGCAGGCTGCTGAGCTTGGACTGCACGTCGCCGAGACGGGACTCCAGCGCGGTGAGCTGGGCGTTGAACTTCTGGCGGGCGGCGGCGTCCATCGCCTGCACGACCTTGAAGGGCTGGAGCGACGGCCCCTTGCCGCGAATGGACAGGAGCTCATCCGAGCCGGCGAGAAAATCGAGGGCATTGCCGGCGAGGTCGAGATTGTCATTCATGGGCATGAGCAGGCCCTGCTGCCGGGCCTGGGGATTGAAGATGACGTCGTCAAGGAGCCAGTCGGTGTCGGCGATAATGAGCAGGGTGGAGGTGGCGCTGGACTCCTTGAGCGCGGGCGCGGGCGCGGCTGGCGACGGAACTGGCGGAGCATCGGCCTTTTTGTCCTCGGCGGGCTCTTCCTTGGGCGCGCCGTTGGGAAAGGCGGTGGAAAACTTCCCCTGCAACAAGGCGGCGATGGTCTTCTTGCCCGGCGAGACGAGCTGGCGGGAGAGATCGTCCGGCTGGGAGAGCTGCAACGCCGCCGCAGGGATTTGCCCGCCCTTTTCCGACGTCTCTAGGAGTGGAGTGACGGTCAGTCCAGGCTTGGGCGTGACGGTGAAGCTGCCGGCCCCGAGGAGCCAAAACGACTTGAGCAGTGACGTGACCGGCGATTCGGGGTTGGCCGAGCTGGTGTCGAGCATCATGAAAGTGGGGTTGCGGATCATCGCGCCGGTGCGCGAGGTCTGGGGCAGGATGTGCTCAAGGTCACCCACCACCATTTGCGGGTTGTAGGTCACGCCGTAAGCGCGGAAGAGCAGGGGGAAGTCACTCATCGTGTTGGGGGGCTGTGCGCCCATCAACGCCGGCTGCTGGCCGGACTGGCCGCGGAAATACTCGGAGGCCGGATCAACTGCGACCAAGACCTTGCCGCCCGCGAGCAGATACTGGTCAATCGCAAACAGGAGTTTGGGCGAGAGGACCTGCGGGTGAACGACGGCCAACGCGGCCAGGCCGTCCGGAAGCTTATCCGCCGCGGCGGCGATGGGGACGAGGGTGAAATTGCGCGCCCACTCCGTCGCAACATACTGGCCGGGCTGCGACGGTTGCCGCATCATCATCAGCATCATGCTGTCCTGCTGGCTGCTGCCCTGCAGGGGGAGACTGCTGATGAGGCCCACCTTCTTTTTTTCCGCGTCCACCTGCCGCACGTCGTTGATGAGGAGCGAAAGATCGTATTCGAGCAACTGCTCCCGCTGCGTGGTGATGGCGGGCAGTGCCACGCTTTTCTCCGCGTGGGTGGCAACGAGTCCGAAATAGACCGCCTCGCCCTCGCGGCCACCGATGGACTGAAGACCGGCGGCCGCGGCCTTCTCCTCCTCGGGCGTGTCCGGCTGAGGATAGACCAGGTTGAGGACGAGTCGGCCTTTGGCCGCACGAACATACTGGCGCAGCATCTCCTGCACGCGGTCGGCATAATTTTTGATCTGGATGGGTAGGCCGGCGGCGTCCTTGGAAAAATAAAAATCGAGCGTGACGGGGTCGTCGAGCTTGGCGAGCAAAGCCCTCGTGCCGGACGAGAGGGTGTAGATTTTACCGACGGTCGCGTCGAGGCGCACCGGCAGATGCGATGCAAGGTAATTGACGAGCACGAGGCCGGCAAAGAGCAGGGCGACGGCGAGGGCTTTGGGGCCGGGTTTCATGGGAGAGGAAAAAGGCTTAAGATCTTAAGGTCGGATGGACTTAAAGTCAGCCGGACGCGTCAGCGTTCGAGAACGACGACGTTCAGGCAAAGCGTGAAGCCGGTGAGCGAGAGGAAGTACATCACGTCCTTCAGCTCGATGACGCCCTTGCGAAAGGGCTCGAAATGGGTCATGAAGCTGAAGTTGGCTATGACATCCACCAGCCCGACCGGCAGGTAGGCGGAGGCCAGGCCGCTCATATAATTCATGCCGAGCAGCATCAGGAAGAAGCAGCCGAGCAGGCTGAGGACAAAGCTGATGACCTGATTTTTGGTCAGGGCCGAAGTCAGCGAGCACACCCCGAGAAATGAGGACGCCATCAACACGCTGCCGACATAGCTCGTGAAAACCACCCCCCAGTCGGCGTTGCCGAGATAGGCCAGCGTGAGGACGAGCGGGAAACTCATCAGGATCGCCAGCGTGAGAAACGCCCAGGCCGCGAGAAATTTCCCCAGCACGGCCTCCAGGGTCGTGACCGGCAGCGTGAACAGCAACTCCACCGTGCCGGTGCGCTTTTCCTCCGCCCACAACCTCATCCCGGCGGCCGGAACCAAGAAAAGAAACAGCCAAGGATGCCAGAAAAAGTAGCCGTCCAGCGAGGCGATGTTGTTGTCGTAAAAGTTGGAGACCAGAAAGGTCAGCCCGATCGAGGCCACCAGAAATACGATGAGGAACACATAGGCGACAGGCGCACGGAAGTAACCGAGGAACTCGCGTTTGAAAAGCGGGACAATCTGTTGCATGGCGGAGAGGGCGGAAGGCGGGGGGATCCTAAAATCGGGGAGGGACCGGCGCGTGGTCAGACATCGCCGATGGTGAGATGGCGGAAGATTTCGTCGAGGCGGGCCCCGGGCTGGCGGGCCCGAAAGCGGGCGGGCGTCTCGTCCACCACCACCTTGCCCTGGG
>JBAXLL010000281.1:0-2901 GCA_037134835.1 Verrucomicrobiota bacterium | reverse complement strand
CCCGAGCACCATCCGCATCACGGTTATTCGCGAGTCACGCTTTACCGAAACGGCGACCTGAACCGAAAGAAACGGGTCGCAGCAAGGATGGAGCGAACCGGCAAATCCCGGAGCCCATTTCCACCCGCCACCCACTCATTTTGCCCTTTCTTCCCATGTCGGACCGCAAGCTTCTCGCCACCTTTCCCAACCCCGCGGCACGCCGTGCCTATGTGATCGAGCACACGCATCACGAGTTCACGTCGCTCTGCCCGCTCACGGGCCACCCGGACTTCGCCACCATCACCGTGCGCTACGTGGCGGACAAACAGTGTGTCGAGCTGAAGTCGCTCAAGCTCTACTTCCACGCGTTCCGCAACGCGGGCGCTTTTTTCGAGGCCGTGACCAACCAGATCTGTGACGACCTCGGGGCCGTGCTCAGGCCCCGCAGCCTCATCGTGGTCGCCGACTGGAAGGCGCGCGGCGGATTCACCTCGCGCATCACCGCCGAATGGCGGCCAAAGCCGGGCAGGGCACGGCGGAAACCATAACGCACAAACTGCGGGCTTTGGTCGTGTCTTAATTAGAGCATTTTCTGTTTTCTTGGACGCACGCACTCAACCAGAAAGTGCCGACCGAGGGTCGCGCAGCGTGGCGTAGCAACAAGGGCCAGTCTGTGACTGGCCTCCGCAGGCCGGTCACAGAGCGGCCCTACTCGACCCTGGCTGTCCGGCCCAAATGGCCACAGGAGTTGATTTGCGCACATGCGCCGTGCCTGACCGCCATCCCAAGCAACCGCTCGTCGTCGCAAGTGTAGGGCCGGTCTCTGACCGGCCTTCCGGGATTTGGTCATTTTTTTAGCGTCCGGATGGGCAGAGCAATCAGGCCGGTCACAGACCGGCCCTACTTTAACCACGCCGATGCACGCACCGTTTCGACTCAACGGCCGGCGTCCGCTCGGGTTTGATGCGTCAATTTATACCGAAGTTGCTCTAAGACCCTACCTGCTGCCCAAGGCCACGGGCCTCAGCCGGACGCCCGAAAGTCCGGCGGCGGCGGGGCCTTGGCCACGAAGCGGTGCGTACGCCCCTGCCACTCGTAGTCAAAGGCCGTTTCGGCCGAATGCAGGAACATGCGCTTCGTCCCGCCGGCCCGGAAAAATTCGCGGTTGGCGGAGAAGTCGCCATAGGTCATGTCGCCGACAATGGGCAGGCCGCGCTCCGCACACTGCACCCGAAGCTGGTGGCTGCGGCCGGTGCGCGGCTCGAGCTTGAGGAGGCTGAGCGACGCGCCGCCCCGGCTGCGCGACAGCACACTCATCTGCGTTTCCGCCATGATGCCGCCGCCGAGGCCGGCGCGAATGTGACCGCCGGCTTTCTCAATTTTCAGCCAGTCGCGCCACAGCTCGACGGGCCGCGCGGGTGCGCCGAAAACGAGCGCCTGATAGACCTTGCGCACCCGCTTGCGCTGAAACAGCTCACGGATGGACGCGGCCAGCGCGGCGTCGGCCGCAGCGAGAATCACGCCCGAGGTCGCGGCGTCGAGACGATTGAGCAACCAGAGCCGTGCGGGGACTGCCGCGCCGGGCGGGGTCCACTCAAAATGCTCCGCGTCCGGCGCGTAGTCGGCGGCAAGGAGCGCGTGACGGTCAATGCCGACGACGTCCTCGTTCGGGTGTGAGCGCACGCCCGCAGGCTTGGCGAGCGCACCGAGGCCGTTGGCGTCGTATGCCAGCACCGTGACATCGGGGCCGAGCGGCAGCGCGGCCCAAAACGCGGCGGAAGCTTCGGACCGCTCATTCATAGTCGATGTAAAAGGTAAAGGTGAGATCTTGCGATTCGCCAAGCAGCGCGACCATGTCGGCCGACCATGGGCCATACGGCGCTGGTACGGTGATTCCGCTCACGCATGCTTCCTGCGCACCGGCGTTGCCGTTGCCCCCGATGGAAATGATTTTGGCGACCTCGCCGCGCGCGTTGAGGCGAAACACGATTTGCACCCGTGTGCCAGCCTCGGGAGAAAGCGAGCTTTGTTCGAGAATCCGGTGCCACTGCGCGGCCACGGCATCAATGAGCCGCTGCAGGTATTCGCCGTAACGGTTCCATTTCGCATCGTAGGCGGTGATGCCGGTGCGGTTGGTGCCGGTGAAATTGTTCACGAGCGGCGACGGGCGCGCCCGCACGGCGGTGGTCGTGAGCTGCGGGCGCGGCTGCGGATGCTGCGGATCAATCTGCACGGGCAGGCCGATGGTGAAACCGGTGTCGGCCGTCGCGCCGGGCTGGCCGTCCACCCGGTTCTGGTCCGCGGCGGTATTGGGGCCGGGTGCAGCGACGCCCGTGCCGATGGCGGCGGGCGTCTCACCCTGCGCCTGCTCGGTGCCGGGCAGCGGCGTTTGCGGGCGACGCGCGGGCTGCTGCTCATTTACCGGCGTAGGTGGCGGCGACGGCGCGACCCTAGGGAGTGGGCGTGGGTCGGCGAGCTCACCGCTCACAATGGCGGTTGAGGGCCTGGCCGGATCGCCCTTGACCGCCGGGGTGTCGCTCTTGCCATCGGGCGTGGGGAGGGTCTGTGCCGCCTGCTGGTTTTGTGCGGCGAAGTTATTGGTCTGGTCGGGCGTGTTGTCGGGTGCGGCAGGATTGGCTTCGACGAACTTTGTCGGCGCGGGCGGCGGCGGCACGGGCACCGGGACGAGGGGAAGCGGAAACTCATCGGGCGCGAGCTGGATATCAAATGCCGTTGCCCCGCTGTCCGCCGGATCCACCGCGCCCGCCGCCGGCGCTTCGGGCCAGTGCAGCCGTTGCACCAGCATGAACAGCAGCAAATGCACGAGCACCGTGCCGGCGACCCCGATTTCGATGGCACGTCTCTCGGTGCCGGCCAGCGTGCGCCGTCGCGACACCGGCGGCGCACGCTGGCCGGCAC
>JBAXLL010000280.1:0-2902 GCA_037134835.1 Verrucomicrobiota bacterium | reverse complement strand
GTTTTGGTGGATGGCGGCGAGCGTTTCGGAGAACTATGACACGACGGCCGACGAGGTTTCGCACCTGGCTGCGGGCCACGACTACTGGGCCAACGCGGCCTACAACCTCCAGCCGGAGAACGGCAATTTTCCTCAGCGTTGGGCCGCGCTGCCGCTGGCCGCCCTGACCCACAACTTTCCGTCCCCGGAGGACCCTGCCATGAAGGGCGGTGACGTGTGGCGGGCAGGATTCGACTATTTCTACAGGCTGGGCAATGCGCCCGACGCACTGCTCGCGGCGGGCCGGGCGATGATCGCGCTGCTTGGCTGCGCGGTGGCGGCGGCGATTTTTTTCTGGTCGCGTTCGTTGTTCGGGGAGGCGGGTGGCTTCGTCTCGCTGCTGCTCGCGGTGTTCTGCCCGGTGATGCTGGCGCACGCGGGGTTGGCGACGTCCGACATGGCGGCGACGCTGGGCTTCATCGTGGCGCTGCTAGCGTGGTGGCGGCTGCTGCATTGCGTTTCGGCCGGCCGGGTGCTCGCGGCGGGCGGCGCACTCGGGTTGCTGGCGGTGGCAAAATTCTCCTGTGTGCTCTTTGCGCCGATGGCGGCGTTACTGCTCGGGGCGCGGTTGCTGCGGCGGGTCCCACTGCCAGTGGCGTTCGGTGGTTGGCGCGTCCGGCTGCGCGGCGCCCGGCAGGCGGCGGCCCTAGCAGGCGGCGGACTGGTAGCGGTGGCGCTCGCGGTGGCCGTCATCTGGGCGAGCTACGGTTTCCGCTACGCCGCGCTGCCCCCGGGGATGCCGGGCGGATTTTTGCAGGAGTGGGATCGAGTGCTGATGACGACGCCGAGCGCCCTCCAGGTGGACATGGCGGACCGGCTGCCGCCGCAGGAGACCGTGCAGATGGTGCCTGGTGCGGTGCAGAAATTTGTCGCTTTCGCCCGTGACCACCGGCTGCTGCCCGAGGCGTGGCTTTATGGGCTGGCTTTTGTCGAGCGGTCGAGCCGCTTTCGCATGGCCTATTTTGCGGGCGAATACCGGCTCACCGGCTGGTGGGAGTTTTTTCCGGCGGCGTTTTTGCTGAAGACCACGCTGCCCGCACTCGGCCTGCTGCTGCTCGCGGCCTTTGTGCCGCTCTGGGGACCACACGCACCGTGCGGGCGGCTCGCGTGGCGGCTGCTGCCGCTGCTGGTGCTGCTGGGGGTTTATTGGACGTTTGCCCTTACGAGCCATCTCAACATCGGCCACCGCCACCTGCTGCCAACCTATCCTGCGCTTTACATCCTCCTTGGCATCACGGGCTGGGCCGCCATGCGCGCACCGCGCGGCCGGCGGGCCTTGGGTGCGGCGGTGGCACTCGCGCTGGGTTGGCACGCGGGCGAGTCGCTGCGCGCGCGACCTGGCTATCTCGCTTCGTTCAACGAGCTCGCCGGCGCCCCGGAGAATACGCACCGGCTCTTCGTGGACAGCACGCTTGACTGGGGACAGGACTTGCCCGGCCTGAAGGCATGGCTCGACATCCATGCGCGCGGTGAAAAGGTTTTCATCTCCTACTTTGGCTCCGGCGACCCTGAATTTGAGGGCATCCACGCCACGCGCGTGGCCGACAACCATTTTGACCTGCGCCCGCATCCCACCGTGCCGCTGATGACCGGCGGCGTCTGGTGCCTGAGCGCGACGATGCTGCACCGCAGCTACTCCAACGTGCGCGGCCCATGGTCCCAGGCCTACGAGAACGAATACGAGCGCCTCACAGGGTGGCTTCACCACCTCGTCCAGCAGCCCAAGGGCGAGCCGCCCACGGCCACCGACGGCACCCCGCTGACCACGAAGCAGATCTCCGACAACCTGTTTGATCTCGAGCAGCTGCGCTTCGCCCGCCTTTGCCACTTCCTGCAACTGCGCCAGCCCGACGCGGACATCGGCCACACGATCTTGATCTACCGTCTGAGCGACGCCGAGGTGAGCCTCGCGCTCTTCGCCGACCTGCCGCTGCTCAACGCCGCCGCCGCCGCGCAGGCGGCGCGGTGAGCCGGTCCCCGGCCTTCCGCTCGCGGCGTGACCGCATGGCGGCGCGGCCAATAAGGACATCAACCGCAAGGCTCTGGTTGTTCTAAGCCGCACGCGGAGCTGACCGGCGGGAGAAAAAGCGCCGCCAGGCGAGCGCGAAGCCGGTGTAGACAAGGAAACAGCCACCCAGACACGCCAGGCAGGCGACAAGCTGACCGCCCCAGCCCAGCGCCTCGCCGGTATGGCGCGAATGGGATAGATGTTTCACTGGTAGAGCCAGTATTTCCTCGTCTGCTGCTGGTAGGCGGCGGCTTGAGTTTTCCAATCTGCCAGAAACGCCTCCAAGTTCACCCGCGCGCCGTCGCGGCGGAGCGTTGTCCACCACAGGGTCGATCCAACATGGATATTGAACTTGCGCGGGTCGTCACCGTTGAGCTTGGCGAAGGGGTTCGGCGCGTCGTAGCGGCAGGCGAGACGCATGAGCGCGAAGCTCAGCTCAGTCGGATTCCACGCGTCCCAGTCGGTGAGCTCGACATAGACGCCCGTCTTCTGCGTGCGGCCCTCGGTCAGCGCGACCGAGCGGAAGGCGACGCCAGGCACGCGCAGCCTCGTGAGGTCGGCCGCGAGCCGCTCGGCGGGGACCCCCTTGAAGGCCAGGCCGCGGAATGGGTAGCTGGCCCCGATGCCATGCGTGAAGCCGCTGTATTCGCAGCCCAGTCCGACCATCGCGTAGCCGACCACCGCGGCGAAATCCTGCACCAGCGGCGAGGTGCCGACGAAGTTCAGCCCGGTTTCCGGCCAGCGCATTTCGCGTCGCCAGCCGCGCATCGGCACGATGGTGAGCCGGCCGCGGTTGCGCACACTGTCAGAGAGGGTGGACACGCCCGGCTCCTGCGCGGCGAAGAGTGCGAGTTC
>JBAXLL010000279.1:0-2906 GCA_037134835.1 Verrucomicrobiota bacterium | reverse complement strand
GGCCATGGCGCACGACATAGCGCTTTTTCGCCTCGGGCCGGGCGGGGACCATGGCGGGGCCGAGGCCAAGGGCAGTGATGAGCTGGGTGATTTCCGGCGAGCCGCCGCGCAGGGAGTTGGGGCCGGCCTCGACGAGCCAGCCGTCGTGGCGTTCGCTGCGGATCACGCCGCCGGGCTGGGCGGACAGCTCAAAGAGGCGCACGCGGTGGCCGGCCGTGTGCAGTCGGTGCGCGGCGGTCAGGCCGGTGAGGCCGGCACCGACGATGGCGATGGATCGGGAATTATTTTTCAACGCGGAGGGCGCGGAGGGCGCGGATAAAACTCGCAGAAAGGCGGGAGTTCTCCGCGATCTCCGCGACCTCCGCGTTTCAATTTCTCCACCCCGTCACGGTTTCGACGAGCGCCTCGACGCACTCGATTTTTCCCTGAGGGGTGATCCCGTGGCCGAGGTTAAATATATGGCCCGCGGTGCCGCGCATGGATTCGAGCAGGCGCGCCGTTTCGCGGCGGACGATGGCCGGCGTGGTGGTGAGCAGGACGGGGTCGAGGTTGCCCTGCACGGCGACATTGGCCGGAAGCGTGCGGCGGACCATGGCGAGGTCGCCCGTCCAGTCCACGCTGAGCACGCGTGCACCGGTGAACGCCTGGTCGGCCAGGTGCGGCGCGGTGCCCTTGGCATAGAGAATGACCGGAAAATCCGGCGGCAGGGCGGCGATGATCTGCCGGATCCAGCGGAGCGAGGCGGCCTCGTAGTCGGGGCCGGCGATGATGCCGCCCCATGAGTCAAAAATCTGGATGGCGTCGGCCCCGGCGGTGATCTGCATCTGGAAATAGGCGATGAGCGAGGCGGTGAGTTTTTCCAGGAGCGCGTCAAAGGTGGCGCGGTCGGAGTAAAACAGCGTTTTGATCCGGGCGAAATCCTCCGAGCCACCGCCCTCGACCATGTAGGACGCGAGCGTCCACGGCGACCCGCCGAAGCCGAGGAGGGCCTTTTTGCCGGCCAGCTCACGTTTCAGCAGCGCCAGGGTGTCGGCGACGTAGCGCAGTTTTTCCGGCACGGCGGCGGCAGGCGCGAGCGCGTCAACCTGCGCGCGGGTTTCGAGCCGGAACTCCATCGCGATGCCACCCTCGTCCTTGAACCGGTAGCCCTGGCCGAGCGCCTCGGGAATGACGAGGATGTCGGAAAACAAAATCGCGGCGTCGAACGCAAAGCGGCGCAGCGGCTGGAGCGTGACCTCGGCGGCCAGCGCGGGAGTCTTGACCATCTCGAGGAAGGAAGATTTGGCCTTGAGCGCGCGATACTCGGGCAGATAGCGGCCCGCCTGCCGCATGATCCAGAGGGGAGGGCGGTCGAGCGGCTGCACGGCGCAGGCGGCAAGGAAGCGTTCACGGGAAGTCATGGTCGGAAAGTAGCGAGTAGCGGGTAGTGGGTAGCGAGCATATCAGGCGAGCCAGTCACGCGGCTTCAGGAAAACGTCGTGGAGGCGTGCCTCGGGCGAGCCGGGGGCGGGCGTGAAGCCATAGTCCCAGCGGACGAGCGGCGGGAGCGACATCAGGATGGACTCGGTGCGCCCGCCGCTGTGCAGGCCGAACAGCGTGCCACGGTCATAGACCAGGTTGAACTCGGCGTAGCGTCCGCGACGGTAGAGCTGCCATTGGCGTTCGCGTTCGGTGAACATCGTGGCTTTGCGGCGCGCGACGATGGGGCGGTACGCGGGCACGTAGGCGTCGCCGACGGCGCGCATGACGGCAAACGACCGGTCAAAGCCGGGCTCGTTGAAGTCGTCGAAAAACACCCCGCCGACGCCGCGCGGCTCGGCGCGGTGCTTGAGCCAGAAGTAGTCGTCGCACCACTTTTTGAATCGGGGGTAAAGCGCCGGGCCGAACGGGGCGAGCGCGTCGCGCGCGGTGCGGTGCCAGTGGATGCAGTCGGCTTCGTCGCCGTAATAAGGGGTGAGGTCGAAGCCGCCGCCGAACCACCAGACCGGCGCGGCAGCCCCGCCGCCGAAAGGAACCAAGGTCAGGTCCGCCGGGTCCGGCATGCCGGCAGGCAGGTGGGCAGTGGGAGCGGCGGCGCAAAAGCAGCGGACGTTGGCGTGGCTCGTGGGCACGTGGGGATTGCGCGGGTGGATGACGAGCGAGACCCCGAGCGCCTCCCACGGCCGGCCGGCCAGCTCGGGACGGTGCGCGGTGGCGGATGGCGGAAGCTTGTCGCCGCGCACATGGGAAAAGGCGACGCCTGCTTTCTCGAAGACCGCACCCTCGGCGAGAATCCGTGTGCGCCCGCCTCCGCCCTCGGCGCGCGTCCATTCGTCGGTGGAAAATTTCCCGGTGCCGTCCTCCTGCTCCAGCGCGGCGCAGATACGGTCCTGCAAGGCGAGCAGATAGGCGCGGACGGCGGGAAGGTCGGGTGAGTCGGGCATGGCGCGAAGGAGAGGCAAGGAGAACGGGGAACGGGCGGGAGAACGCGAACGTTTTTTCGGTGTGGATAGGGCCGGGAACGCGGCACAAATCGAGGAACAGCCCAAACGACCTTCAGCGTTCCGCAACCGTAGCACGGGCAACCTACCCGTGCTGGCCACGGATGAAGCCTGCACCTGCCGTGCCGGCCCGGAAGACGCGGTCAGGTTGACCGCGCTACGTTCGGGCGTCGGTTGCGGGAGGTGAGGGCGTGGCGCTTGACGGATTTGTTAGAGTTCGCGTTCGACAGCGCGGCGGAGCCGTGTTGCCTCAACCACTCACGCATGGACTCAGCCGCCCTCACCAGCATCGCCGCGACCGGTTTTACCGTGGCGTTTTTTCATGCGGCCATCCCGACGCACTGGCTGCCGTTTGTGCTCGTGGCGCGGGCGCGAGGCTGGAGCCGGGCCAAGCCGCTGGCGGTGACGTTTTGCGCGGGGCTGGGT
>JBAXLL010000278.1:0-2954 GCA_037134835.1 Verrucomicrobiota bacterium | reverse complement strand
CAACAGCAGCATGCGCGCTGGCCGGCCGGCCGTGAGCTGAGAGAGGGTCATCTCTAGCGCGACCCCGGTGTGCGTCTGATAGGTGCCGCCCGGCAGCTCGGGGTCGCCGATGTCGCGGCGGCTGGCCTCTACGGCATAGTCAATGTAATAGACCCGGTCGTCGCGCCGCCGCGACTTTTCCAGGATGGCCGCGATTTCGGGCACCTGCTTCGCGGCCATGCCCGCGACGGAGTCCGAACGGTCCACGAGCACCCACAAGTCCAGCCCGCCGCCGCCGAGTCGAAACCGCGGCTCGGCCAGCGCCAGAACCAAGGCGAGCAACACCAGCGCCCGCAACGGCTCGTGCAATTTCAGCACACGCTTGCGCCAGCCGAGCAGCAGAAGCGCGGGCATGACGAATAACCACTCGGGAGCGAAGAAGCTCATGGGTGAGGAGGGCGGTGTTGGCGGAGAGCGTGCCATCCTTCATACCCTGCAGGGCCGCCCCGAGCTGCGCGCCCAAAGCCTTGAGCTGTGCGTTGTCGGGTGCGGTTTTCGGGTCGGCAAAGGGAGCGAGGGCACCGGCCGCCGCGTCCAGCGCACGGGCGAGGTCGTTGGCGGCGGCCTCGGTCTGGTCGCGCAGCGTGTCGGCGGCCTCGAGGGCGGAATGAGTGTACTGCTCGTCGGGTGATTTTTCGCCGAGATCCCGGGCGCGGTCCTCGAGCGCCTTGAGCGACTCGGGCTTGATGACATCGAGCTTGGCGAGTTCCTTGAGCCAGGCCTCGGTCTCGGCGAGGGCGGGCGGTTTTTCAACGGGGTGGACGTTGCTGGAATCAAGCGCGGGAACGGGCAACCACAGGCTCGCGGCGAGCAATGCCAGCGCACCCGCCAGCCAGCCGAGTGTGCCGGGTGCGTGCCACCGGAGGACGCGGGGCAGCGGGCCGGGCTCAGGCCACGCTGTCACTCCATCGGTAGCTGCGCTGAGGACGGCATCGAGACCGAGTTGGTGCTCAAGCAAAACCCGCGCATGCTCACAGCTGAAAAACCAGCGTCGCGCCAGCCACCAGGCGACGAGACCCGCCGCTAGCAGACCCGCCACGAGCGCCAGCCAAGCCCAGTGCTCCGGCCCGCGCGTGCGGCGGAGGGCATAGAGCGCGATCGCAGCAGCAGTACCCACAGCAAACACACCGGGCGCAAAGGCATCGAGCCATGCGGCAAGATTGATGCGACGGGCAAGACGGGCGGTGGCGTTCTCCCAGTGGTGTCGCGCAGGGTCGGCGGACGGCATGCCGCCACGCTGGTGAAGGCCGCGGTGTTGGCAAGCCTGCGTCCGCAGATTACTTTACCACGAGCACACCTCTCATCCCGGAGAGATAATGGCCGGGTGTGCTGCAAATATAAGTGTAGTCGCCCGGTACTTTGGGCACCGTAAAGGTGAGACTCTCACTCTCGCGCGGGCCGAGCAGCCGGGTGTGCGCGATCATCTCGGTCTCGAAGCCAGGCGGAATGTAATCGGTGGGTTTGGCGGCTGCAGCCTCCTGACCGAACGTCTCCAGATCTATACCTTGGTTGAAGAGGATGAAATTATGCCCCATTACCTCTTTGGGCATTGTGCCCGTGTTCGATACGGTGATCTTCAGCTGTTCGCCCGCCGTGGCCTCGATGCGCTTGATGCTGAAGGCCATCCCCCCCCCTTCGCCAACGGTAATCTCGATCTCACGCGGGCCGGCAGGCGCAGCCGATACCGGGGCCGTCGCAGACGCAGACGTGGGCGCGGTGGGAGCAGGCTTGGTAGATTCCTTAGGGGCGCAGCCGGCGAGAACCAGCAGGATGGCGGAAAAAACACTGGTAAAGATGAGTTTCATGCAAAACCAGCCTAGATGGCCTGCGAACGGCTGGCAACACCTCTGTTGCACCTGCACGCTGCCTTATGGGTAGGACGCGGGGATTTAATAGCGGGGCAGAGGATACAGACGGGCAGTGAGATAGTGCTTGAAATAGCCGACCGCTTGCAAACGCTCGCCTGCGCCTGTGTCCGCGACTGCGCGGGCCGGCTCTGCTCAACGACATCATGCGATTCACCGCTTCACTCCGCTCTCTGACGCGCCGCGCGTTTCCCGCGCTGGTCGTCGCCTTGCTTGCTTTGCCCGCCTCGGGCGCGCTGTGGCTCGAAGGCCCGCAGTCCACGTTTGAGACCGCCGGACCGGTTGCTGCGGATCAGCTCAAGCTATTTTATTACACTCTTATCCTGGCGACGATCCTTTTTGTGCTCACGGGCACCGCGCTGGCCATTGCGACTTTCAAGTTCCGCGCCAGGACCGAAGCGGATGAGCATGCTGCGCCACCGCCGCAGAGCCACGGCAATCCCATGGTTGAACTGGGACTGACCATTGGCTCCATTATCTGCCTTTTGTTTATCGCGGTGCCTACCCTGCGCAGTATCAAATACACCTACGATGTGCCGGGCGGTGAGACCCCTGCGAAACTCGCGAAGCTGGTTGAGGAGGGAAAGGCCTACCGGATCAAGTCCACCGCCTACCAATGGTGGTTCAAGTTTGAGTATCCCACGGAAAAAACGGCGACAGGAACGGACTTGGTGACGGCCAACGAGCTAGTAATTCCGGCCGGCATACCGGTGCACATTGATTTGCGGACGGGGGACGTGATCCACTCGTTCTGGGTGCCAAAACTGGGCGGCAAGACGGACATGATTCCCAACCGGGCCAATCACGTCTGGCTGGAGGCGGACAAGCCGGGCTATTACTTCGGGCAGTGCGCCGAGTATTGCGGGGACTCGCACTCGATCATGAAGTTTCGCGTGGTCGCGCTCGCGAAGGACGATTTTGCGAAGTGGCTTGCGGCCCAGAAGCAGCCCGCCCGCGCCGCCGCACCAATCGCGGCGACTCCGGCCGCTGCGGGTACGATGGCCGTGCTCAAAGATTTGAGCAACCGCGACCCCTTCGTCCCGCTCGCAG
>JBAXLL010000277.1:0-2962 GCA_037134835.1 Verrucomicrobiota bacterium | reverse complement strand
AGGCCGAGGTCTGCAAAACCTCTATGCGTCGGTTCAATTCCGACCCGCGCCTCCAGTTTTTACCTCTGAAGAGGATTATTCGGGAGCTAGGTTGCCAGCTCACGTGGCTACTTATTGAGCCTCGCCTAATAGACTGACAGGTGGGCGCATTGGCCAGGTACGTCGGCAACGCGCAATCACCCTCGTGGCCCACAACCGAAACGCGGCATATGGTTTTGAAAAGGCAACAAACATTTCAACGCGGAGTTCGCAAAGATCGCGGAGGAGGAAATTCAAACCCTGACTTTAACAGGGGATCACGGAGATCGGGCAGAGCTGATCGCGGAAACACGGAAGAGCGGAAGGGCGGAAGCGCGGAAGCACAGAGGGAGCGCGGGCAGGTTGCCCGCGCTACGACGGAGGGTTGGAGGGGGATAATCCTCGCGCCGGAGCGAGCCGCTCCGCCATACTTCTAGCTAGCTATGCGTCAGTCTGTTGCACGATCCATAATAGGTCCCCGAATCATAGCCAAGCGCCGCCTGCGCTCCCGCCTTCGCAAACATGTCCGCTCGGTGTTGCCACGCTTGATCGCGTGATAGGCCACCCCAGGAAACCCCTATCTCAATAAGAAAGCCGCGAGAGTTTTCTCGCGGCTTTAAAATTTCAATTGCCTGCCGCGTACCTCACGCCGCCGGTGCGTCGGCGTCCTTCTTGGGGGCGCGCTTGACGGACTTTTTCTCAGTGATCGGCGGTTCGTCGGGCTTGGCCTCGGCGGCGGACTCGACAATCGGGTTCTCGGAGACGACGTCGAAGGACAACTCGACGCTGACGTCTGCATGCAGCTTGATCTTAAATTCATGCTTGCCGAGGGTCTTGACCGGCGTGGGCAGGTGCACCTTGCGCTTGTCGAGCGTGATGCCGGCCTCGGTGATCTTGGCGTGCAGGTCCGCCGCCGTGATGGCGCCGAACATCTTGCCGCCGTCGCCGGTTTTCACGGCAAAGGCCAGCGCGACCTTCCCGAGGCGTCCGGCGAGCTCCTGCGCACCGGTCAGCTCGGCGGCCTCGCGCTCCGCGCGGCGCTTCTTGAGCGCGTCCACGTGCTTGCGGTTGGCCTGCGTGAGCGGGGCGGCCAGCTGGCGCGGGAGGAGAAAGTTGCGCGCGTAGCCGGCGCGAACCCTGACTTGGTCGCCCTCGCCGCCGAGGCTTTCGACGGGCTTGAGGAGAAGTACTTCGCTGTGTGCCATGGTGTGGTTGGATTAAAGGGAAAAATTAAGGGAAAGGAGGGAATCGCGGGACGATATGGCGTCAGAACGGCACGTCTTCATCAATGCCGGCCGGCGGCGCGAGGGGCTTGCCGGACGCGCGTGGCGCGGGGGCGCTGCGCTCGACGGTCTGGTCCACCCCTTCGTCGCCACCGGAGGAAACGCCACCGGGTGCGCCGCCCGGTCCGCCTTCGCGACCGCCGAGGAATTGGAAATTTTCCAGCACGACCTTGAGCTTGCTGCGTTTCTGGCCGGAAGTCTTGTCATCCCATTGGTCGAGCTTCAGCCGGCCCTCGACAAAAAGTGGGCGGCCTTTGGTGAGATACTTGGCGATGGTCTCAGCCTGCTTACCCCAAGCCTCTAGGTCCACAAAGGTCACTTCCTCGCGCGTCTGGCCAGTCTCGTCCTTGAACTGCCGGTTCACCGCCAGGCCGAACTGGCACACGGGCGTGCCCTTCGGCGTGACCCGCAGCTCGGGATCGCGAGTGAGGTTGCCGAGCAGAAGGACTTTGTTATAGCTGGCCATGGGGAGAAGGCACCCGCCGGGCCGGTCGTCAGACCGACTGGACGAAGGTGCGGTAGATGCTGGGGTTGAGACGGAGTTGCTCGCGCAGGGCGGCCGGGGCCGAAGGCGGGGCGGCAAAGGCGACCTGCACATAGGTGCCGGCGGAGAACTTGGGATCGGTCACGCGGATGAAGTCCTTGCGACCGAGGTTTTCGACCACGCCGACTTCGCCGCCGATCTTGACGATCTCCTGCTTGACGCCGGCGATGATCTGCTCGGCGGAGTCCTCTTTGCCCCGGTTGTCGAGGATGAAGGTGGCGCGGTAGTTACGTTTGGTGGTGGTGCTCATTGGGCGGTGGGTCGGCGGTTGAGAAGATTCATGGCCCGGTCGGCTCCGTCGTCGAGGACGTGGCGCAGGCCGGTGAGATAATGGTCGAGATGTTGGTTAAAAATGGTCTGTTGGGCGGGAGTAAAGCGGCTGAGGACAAAGTCGGCCAGGTCAATTTCCGGCGGCTCCTTCGGGCCGATGCCAATGCGGTAACGGATGAAACCGTCACCGAGGTGGGCGAGCAGGCTGGCGACACCGTTGTGGCCGCCGGCACTGCCGGTGACGGACACCTTCACGAGGCCGAGGGCGAGGTTGAGATCGTCATAGACGGCGACGGTGGCAGCGGGCGGCACGCGGTGAAAGGAGGCGAGCGCCTGCACGGCCCGACCGCTGCTGTTCATGAACGTCTGCGGCTTGACGAGCAGAACCGTGCGGCCTGGCGCGGCGTCCCAGCGGGCGAGGTCGGCCTCGAAACGGCGCGAGTGCTGCCAGGCCAGACCGAGCGGGCGGACCAGCGCATCGAGGACGGCGAAGCCGGCGTTGTGGCGCGTGCCGTCGTATTCGCGGCCCGGATTGCCCAGGCCGACGACCAGCAGGATAGACATGGCTCAAAGAACAACCGCCCTGCCCCGCCGCAGTCAAGCGGCGCAACAGCGCGGGCAAAGTTACTTCTTGGCGGGCGCGGCAGCCGGCTTGGCTCCGGCGGCGGGCGCGGCGGCCGGCTTGGCCCCGGCAGCGGGTGCGGCGGCTTTGCCGTCGGCGGCGGGCGCAGCGGCCACGGGCTTGCCATCGGCACCCACGGCGGGCGCCACGGGTTTGCCATCGGCACCCACGGCGGGCGCGGCGCCTTCGACCGGCGCGGCGACGACTTCCTGCACGATCTCGGCG
>JBAXLL010000276.1:0-2964 GCA_037134835.1 Verrucomicrobiota bacterium | reverse complement strand
ACCTTGAGCCCTACGGCTATGGGGTGAAGAGCTTCACGCTCTCCGCCATCGAGACCGCCATCCATCTCTCCGCCCGTCAGATTTCCGCCGACGAAATCCAGCACCTGCTCGACCTCGGCCGCGCGATGCTTGATCACCCCGTCGAGTTGCTCGACGGCGCAGCGGAGACGCTCGCCGCGCTCGCCGCCGCTCGCGCGCACCGCCTGCTGCTCATTACCAAGGGCGACCTCCGCGACCAGCAGAGCAAGCTCGCCCGTTCCGGCCTCGCCGCGCATTTCGATCACGTCGAAATCCTCGCCGACAAAAACGGTCCAGCCTACGCCGACCTCCTGCGCCGCCACGCCATCGCGCCGGAAAACTTCCTGATGGTGGGCAATTCGCTCAAGAGCGACATCCTCCCCGTGCTCGCGCTGGGCGGGGCCGGCGTGCATGTGCCCTACCATCTCCTCTGGGCGCACGAGCGCACCGCCGAAATTCCGAGCGCCGCCGGCCGATTCTTCGAACTGAAAACCCTGCGCGACCTGCCGGCCGCGCTTGCCGCGTGGACGCGCGTCTGAGCCGCCGTGTGCTGCCGCTATTTCCTCCTGCAGGATCATCTGCGCGAAATCCTCGCCGCCTTCGGCCTGCCGGCCGACGCCGCACCGCCCTCGCGTTACAATATCGCGCCCGGCACGCGCATCCCGGCCGTGCGCAACCGGCCCCGCCGGCTGGACGCACCTCGCGGCCCGGCGTACGAGCTTGCTACGCCCGACTGGGGCCTCGTCCCGTCATGGTCCAAATCTGCCGCCGCCGCGTCGCGCCTAGTCAATGCCCGGGCCGAGTCGCTCGCGGCCAAGCCGTCCTTCCGCGACGCGTTTCAGACCCGTCGCTGCCTTATCCCAGCGAGCGGCTTTTACGAGTGGGAGGTGCGCGGCCGCAGCCGGCGGCCATGGCTCTTCCGCCGGCCCGCCGCCCGCCCGTTCTGCCTCGTCGGCCTGTGGGAAACCTGGTCCGCACCCGACGGCACCGCGTTGGAAACCTGTGCTGTCGTCACCACCGCGCCCAACCAGCTCATGGCCCCCATCCATCACCGGATGCCCGCCATGTTGGCCGAGGAAAATTTAGCCGTCTGGCTCGATCCGGCGTCCCCGCTGTCCGCGCTGGCGGTGCTGTTCCGTCCGCCGGATGACACCACGCTCATTGCGCAGCGCATCTCGAGCCGCGTGAGCAATGTCCGCCATGACGATCCCGCCTGCCTCGCCCCGGCAACCGACGACGAAGCGGACAATGGGCCCTGGCTGTTTCCCGTGGATGAGACCTGAAGTGCGGTGCCGGAACGTAGGGCGCGGTTTTGCCTGCTCGTTGTGCGTTTGTGTCCGAAATCGCCGCCGGTTTCCAGCGCTTCGTCCTTGTTCCGCCGGGACCGTTTCGCATCGTGAACCCGATGCCCGCCGCCAAACCCTTTGCCTTCGTCTGCGGAGCCGACGACTTTCTCGTCGGCCGGCTCGGCCGCGAACGGTTCGATGCACTCGTGGCCGAGGCGGGTGCGGATGAGTTTTCGCGTGAGATCATCAGCGGCTTCGCCGGCAACATGGGCGAGGTCGAAATCGCCGTGAACCGCCTACGCGAGAGCATCCAGACCGTCCCCATGTTTGGCGGCCGGCGGGTCGTCTGGCTCAAGGACGTGAACTTCCTCGCCGACACGGTGACCGGACGTGCCGAGGGCACGCTCAAGCTGGTCGAGGATTTGCAGGCGCTGCTGGAAAAGATCATGCCCGCCGAGACGGCGGTGCTCATCACGGCTGCGCCGGTGGACCGCCGCCGTTCGTTTCCCAAGTGGTGCGAGAAACATGCCGACTGCACGCTCATCGGCGGTGATGGCGAAGGCGCGGCCGAGGCGCTTGCGGGCCTCGTGCTGGCGGAGTCCCGTGCGCTGGGAGTCACGTTTGAGCCCGATGCGCTCCAGCTGCTGCTGGCCAAGGTCGGGGCCAACACGCGCCTCCTGATCGCTGAAACGCACAAGCTCGCCACCTATGCGGCGGAGGGCACGGCCATCACCGAGGCCCAGGTCGGCGAGCTTACGCCCAACGTGGCCGAAGGCGATTTTTTTGAGGCGGCGGAGGCGTTTTTCAGCGACGATCTCCGGTGGACGCTCGCCGCGCTCCAGCGGCACTTCTTCGCGGGCGGTGACGCCCGCCCCGTCATCAGCTCGTTGCAGAACCGCAACCGCCTCCTTCTGCAAGTGCGCGCGCTGCTCGACGCGGGCGACGTGCGCGTCGGCCCGCGCGGGCTCGACGGCCTGCCGCGCGCGCAGGCGGCCTACGCGGCGCATTTTGCGGGCGCGACCGAGAAAAGCTCCTACCACCTCTTCACGCAGAATCCATGGTATCTCGGCAAGCTGGCCGCCGGAGCAAAACTCCCCGCCTTGCGCCGCCTGATTGACAACCAGCAGGAGTTTGTCGCCGCCTTCGAGGAAATCATCGCCCGCCCCCGCGAGCAGGAGGCCGTCCTCCGTGACCTGGCCGTGCGGTGCCTGGGTACGGTTTGACCGGTGTCGGTCTTGCACGTGGGTCGGGGCTTGGCCGTAGCATCGGCCCTGGACCAGAGACAACAAAAGGTGGGGAGGCCAAAAATTGATCTAGGGCAGGGCGTTGGCTCCACCCCTCCGCCCGGCAAAAAGATTGTCGCCCCCGCAGACCATCCTGTTTCACTGGTCGGACGCTATGCCCAAGCCCGCGCCCATCCCCAACGTCCTCGCCGACCGCTATGCCTCGCCGGCTATGCGCGACATCTGGTCACCTGCCGGCCGCGTCATCACTGAGCGCGACTACTGGATCGCAGTGATGAAGGCGCAACGCGACCTCGGCGTCGCCATTCCGGCCGCCGCGATCAAGGACTACGAGCGCGTTAAAAATCAGATCGATCTTCCAGCGATCGCCCGACGCGAACGCGTTACACTGCATGACGTGAAGGCGCGCATTGAGG
>JBAXLL010000275.1:0-2980 GCA_037134835.1 Verrucomicrobiota bacterium | reverse complement strand
GTGGTGGTCGCGGCGGTGGCGGTGGTGGCAATTTCGGTGGAGCTGGAGGGGGTAACTTTGGGGGAGCCGGCAACTGATTCAGTCATACGCTGATATTTTGGCGTAAGCTTCATGGGGCTCGGCCCGAATAATGATTCGCGGGTATTGGCACAGTTTGCCTTTTCCGAGGTAGGTATGCGCGCTCGACGAGCCACGTTTGCCTATGGTGCCGACGTTGCGCGGCGAGCGCGCAACCTACACCGACCAAACTGAGCCACTACCGATTCGCGGTTGGAATTGACATCCGGTAGATATGCCTGCTTTTGTTGGAGCTTCCAACCATGAAAACTGTACTGCCGTCTTCATCTTCTGCCCGCGTTCTACCAAGAAACCAATCCGCGCCGGTAAAAAGCGGGAGCCTGCTCACTTGGCTTTTCTTCGCGTTTAGCCTCGTCGGTGGCGGGCTCGCTTGGTGGGAGTATGGGCAGAATGGGGAACTGACCAAGCAACTGGCCGAGGCTCGGCTTGCCTTGGAGGTGGCGACCAAGCCCGCGCCATCGGTTCCGGCCTTTGTGGAGGTACCTATGCCAGCCCGGCCGGATCCGCAGCCTACATTTCCCTCTCCCGACGATGCCCGCCAGCGTGGTGTAGCTGCGATTGGTGCGCTGCTCAACAATCCCCAGATTCAGCAGTTCGCGAGCAACATGACGCAGACGATCGTGACTAACGCTTATGCTGGTTTGGTGCAGCAGCTCAACCTCAGCCCCGAGCAGGGTGCGGCTTTCAATGATCTCGTCTCCCAGCGTGCGCTACTCGGTCAGGAGGCGTTGCGATCCGCGACGGCACAGGGACTTGATCTAACGGCGAACGCCGACCAATTGCGTCAGCAGGTCAGTCAGGCCCAGGCTCAGGTGGATCAAAATATCCACAACCTACTTGGCGACGGTGGCTTCCAGCAATATCAGGATTACAGCCGCAACGTGCAACAGCAGTTTCGCGGTGGTGGTCTGCCCGCTGGAAACTGATAGAGGATTTGGTTAGGAGGCTGCTTGAAGGCGATTTTCGTACTGCTAAAACGCCGAGGTCGTGAATTTATTTATCGGGGTCACACAATACAATCGGCTTTGAAGCCTGAGATTATCGTTAGTGTGTGCTTCCTATGCATGGTCTTGCCGGAGAAGGGTCGTTTTCTTTGGCATCGGGTGTCAGCGGGGTAGGGACGTACGGACAACAAAACCCGCACCGTTTAGGGTGCGGGTTGAAGATTTGAATTTGTTTGTCTGGCGAATTACTTCCAAGACGCTCCGCCGTTGACCCAGTCGGTGATCTTTTTGATCTCAGCGGCAGTGGGGGCGGGTTTATTCTTCTGCGGCATGATGTCCTTGTCCGTTGGATCAAGTGTGATGCGGCGGATGAGTTCGCTCTCGGCCGCCTTGCCAGGCACGATCGCTGTCCCAGCTTTCTTGCGTCCGCCCTTGAGTGCGTTTTCCATCGTGTCGAGCGAAAGACCGCCCCTGGCAGTGGCGTTGGCAGCAGTCCCGGCAGGTGCCAGAGTGCCACCATGGCAGCTGTAACAGTATTTCTCAAGCAGAGGTTTGATTTCGGCGAACGGCACGGCCTTGGCCGGGGCGGCGGGAGCCGTTGCGGCGGGTTTGGCAGCAGGAGCGGCAGGCGCCGCCGGAGCGTCTGCACCGCGCACCGAGGTGGTGACGGCAAGCGCGAGGCCAGCAAAACCGGCGGCCGCAGCTGAGAGCAGGAGATGCGGATTGCTCCGCGAATTCGGGATATTGGATTTCATTGTGAATGAGTGAGTCAAAATGTTGGCTGGACACTTGACCGCAAGCAAAAACTTTTGTTCACTTTTTTATCCATTTATATCCCATGCACCGTTCCGCCCTTCCCTTATGTCTGAGTGCGTTGACTTTGGGCGGTCTGGTTGTTATCGTCGGTTGCTCTACCCCCGAATCCGGCACAGGCCGTCCGGCGACCACAGGCATGCCGGCGGCACCCGCGAATTCCGCCGAAACGACGTTTGCAAAAGACATCCAGCCATTCATCGCTAAAAACTGCTTGGAGTGCCACGATGCCGCCACCGCCAAGGGCAATCTCGTCCTCGACGCGGCTGCCCTCAGTACCGTCGAATCCCTGCGCACCCACCGCCAGACTTGGGAGCGGGTGCTCACCCGGGTCGAGCGAGGCATCATGCCACCGCACGATGCCGACCAGCCGGCCCCCGCCGAACGGGCGAAACTCGTCGCCACGCTTGAGCATGCGGTGCACCCGATGGATGCGGCCCACCCCAACGCCGGCCGCGTCGTCCTTCGCCGCCTCAACCGCGAGGAATATAAGAACACCGTGCAGGACATCCTCGGCGTATCGTTCAACCCCGCGCAGGATTTCCCTACCGATGACTCCGGCTATGGCTACGACAACATCGGCGAGGTGCTGACCCTGTCGCCGCTGCATTTTGAGCGCTACTTGGCGGCGGCCGGCTCGATAGCCCGCGAGGTCGTGCCCGAGCGTCTCCCGGCCAGGCGAGTGCTCTACGGTTCCGCCGACCTGTTCAGTGGCAGCGGCATCGAGCAGCTCGTGGCTGCCAAGATGACGGGTCCCACTCGGGCAAGCTGGACCTTCAGCGTCCCCGCCACTGGTAAATACAAGATCACCACTGGCGCCGGCAGCGGGGTGGAAACACCCTCCAGCAACCTTCGCTACAACGTCGAGATCGACGGCGTGATCGTGGCCAAGGACTTCGAGACGGCCGATGGCATCCGCTCCCTCGCCCATCCGCAGTCCACCGCTCCCGACATCAGGATCACACGCGGAACACACACCCTCACCGTAGACTATTACTCGCCGCAGCCGCCGGCCGATCCCGGCGCCGCGCTGCGCCTCAAGAGCTACGTCTGGGCCGAAGTGACCGAGCGCCTCGCGCGCATCGACGCGGCGATCCAGCTGGCTGGCCAGCAGCCGCCAAGTCTCGTGTCAATGGATGCGGGCG
>JBAXLL010000274.1:0-2986 GCA_037134835.1 Verrucomicrobiota bacterium | reverse complement strand
CCTCCGCCCGTTCCCTCCGCCCCTGCGCCCGCGCCCGGCCGGCCAGGAACGTCCCGGCGTTGATCCGGATGAACCTAAAAAACGCAGTTGAATCCACGGATGGTCAGACTGTCGCTCCCCTCGGAACACGGATGAGAGCGGAAACCGGAGCCGGATTTAATTAAGCAGGAAGCCAGGAAACCAGGAACGGAGGAGCGGAGGTTTGTTTTTTGGGTTTTCGTGATTCGCTCGGAGTTTCAGTCTCCTGACTCCTGCCTGGCCAGTTCATGGCTTCATGGTTTCCTGCTTAATACTCTGGTTTGGCGAAGGTTGATTTTTTTAGCAGGAAGCCAGCCTGTCCCCATGCCACCCACCGCTTTTCTTGCTTTACAGCCCGGCAACCTTGCTTAGTCTGCCCCCATGCAAACCACATCGTTAATGGCGGCATTTGGTCTCGGCGGCGGCGAGCTCATGGTCATTGGGGCCATCGTGCTGCTGCTTTTCGGCGGCTCGAAACTCCCCTCGCTCGCGCGGGGCCTCGGCCAGTCCGTGAAAGAATTTAAGAAGGCCACCAAGGAAAGCTCCGAGGACGAGGATGGGTCCAAATCTGAACCCAAGAAGGTCGCCGCGACCAAGTCAGCTGACGGTACAAACTGAGCCACAGTATATATACCGGCGAGCTGGCGGTATCCTCCAGCAGACATCCGAACCTCCGCCGTAGCGCGGGCAACCTGCCCGCGTCCTCTGCTTCTTCCGCTCCGGTACCGTCTTAAAAGCAAGCTCAGGTTGAGCGTGCTACGGCTTGCTCATCGGTTCCGGGCGCTTTCCGTCCACTCTGCGGAAAACAGATCTGTTCGACGGCCGCGGCAAAGTCCGCGGCACCGTGGATCAGCTCTATCTCCAGCCGGAGGTAGTACAGGGGCAGCGGATAGGCATGGCCCTCGGTGATTCGCACCGCGTCCTTCTCGGTCGTCACGAGGCACTCGGCCCCCTCTGTGTGCGCCTGCGCAAACAGTGCGGCGAGATCCTCCTCGGCATAGCGGTAGTGATCAAGAAAACGCTCGCGCGCCACCAGTTCGGCGCCGAAGTCGCGCAGAAATTTTTCGAAGCTCTCCGGCGTGGCGATGCCGCTGAAGGCCAGCACGCGCCGCCCTTTCAGCCACGCCAGCGGCTCGCGCGCGCCCGCCCCCCCCTCCGCGGTGCCAAACCGCCGCAGGTGCTGCGGCCGGTGCGCGCACTCAATGATATCGGCGGCGGGATTATGCTCGTGGATGAGCTCCTCCAGTTCGGTGTCGCGTGTGCCGTCCGACTTGGTCAGGAAAACATGGGTGGCCCGCCGCAGGTGCTTGACCGGCTCGCGCAGGATGCCGCGCGGGAGGAGCTGGCCGTTGCCAAAGGGATTGGTCTTGTCCACCAGCAGCAGGTTGAGCCGCCCCTTGAGCGGCAGGTATTGGAAGCCGTCGTCGAGAATGAGCGTGTCGCAACCGAACCGTTTGATGGCGAAGGCTCCGGCCTTCACGCGGTTCTTGTCCACGAGCACGACGACGCCGGGGAGGTTGCGCGCGAGCATAAACGGCTCGTCGCCGGCCTGCTCGCTATCGAGCAGGACCGTTTTCCCGTCGCTCACGATGCGCGGCGGCGGCACGGCGGCGTGGGTGAGGAGAGTCCACGCTTTTTTCCAGAGCGGTGGCGCCTTGCTCTTGTACCCGCGCGAGAGGATCGCGACATGGCGGCCGCGCTCGTGCAGCGCCCGGGCGAACTTTTCCACCACGGGGGTCTTGCCGGTGCCACCGACGGTGAGATTGCCCACCACGACGACGAGGCAGCCGAGTGGCTGGTCGTGCAGGATGCGGCGTTGGTAAAGCCACAGCCGCGCCTGCGCGACGCCGCTGAACAGCCACGACAGGGTGTGCAAACACGCCGCATACACGGCCGACCATGCACCCTCACTGCGCCCGTAGATCACATCTATCGTGTACAGTTCGAAGGCGTTGAACTTACGTTTCAGCCAGGACAGCATAAGTAACCCATGGCCGGGCGGCCCGCGGCTGACAAGCCCGGCCTGCGGCTAGGACGCGTTTCTTTCATCTGAGGACGTTTCGTCCTGCTCGCACAGCTCGAACACGGAAGAGCGAAGGATCGCTGGTCGCGAGACGGAACCGACGAGCAACCCGTAGCACGGTCAACCTGACCGTGCTTTTGGCCCGCGCCGGAGCGGGTGACGCGGAAGACGCGGAAGACGCGGGCAGGTTGCCCGCGCTACGACGGAGGGTCATTGCGGGCGCTTCGCCTTGACCGCACCCCCGAAACGCGGCCACTCGGAAATCATCCGCCCCAACCGCCTGCTTTCACACTTGCAGCGTGGCCGGCGGTACGCGTTAGCTTTTAATCTCCATGCTGCTCGACCCCCGCTTCACGCAACTGGCCGAAGTGCTCACCGGATTTTCGTGCTCCCTCCAACCGGGCGAACGCGTGCTCATTGACGCCTTCGACGTGCCGGACGCCATGGTCGTGGCGCTCATCCGCGCCGCGCGGGCACGTGGTGCGCTGCCCTTCGCGGGCCTGCACCGCGCGCGGATCACGCGCGAGTTGGTGCTGGGGGCGGAGGACGTGCAGTACGCGGCGCACGCAAACGTCGAGCTCGCGCGCATGAAAACGATGGACGCCTACATCGCGCTGCGCGGCTCAGATAACATCTTTGAGAGCGCCGACGTGCCGCCAGAGCGGGCGAAGCTCGTCGCGCGACACATGAAGCGCGTGCAGGATCACCGCGTGGGGCGGACCAAGTGGGTGGTGGTGCGCTGGCCCACGCCCGCGATGGCGCAGCAGGCCGGAATGAGCACCGAGGCCTTTGAGGACTTTTACTTCAAGGTGTGTACACTCGACTACGCGCGGATGGAGCCGGGCATGGCCGGCTTGAAGGCGCTCATGGAAAAGACCGACCGCGTCCACCTCAAGGGGCCGGGCACGGACCTCACGTTTTCGATCAAGGGCATCGGGGCGCAGG
>JBAXLL010000273.1:0-2996 GCA_037134835.1 Verrucomicrobiota bacterium | reverse complement strand
GTCCACATCAATGCGGATCATCCCCGAGAAGAAATTTTTATCGATCAGCTGGGAGTTCTGCCACTCGCCGTTGGAGCCGCCTTCGTCGCCCATCGAGAGGTAGAGGTAGCCGTCGGGACCAAAGGCAAGCTGGCCCCCGTTGTGATTGTTCGCGCGATCCGCCTGTGAGATGAGGGGCTGCTCGGAGGTGGGGTCGGCCTTGCCATCGGCGCCAGTGGTGAAGCGGGCGAGCCGGTCGAATGACACGCTGCCATCAGCGTTGGAAGCGGTGAACCAGATATAGAACTGGTGGTTGCGCTGGTAGTCGGGATGGAATGCGATCGCCAGCAGGCCTCGCTCATTGTCGAGGTTGCCGATCTCTGCGGAGATGTCGAGGAACGTGACTTTCTCCGGTTTCGTTACGTCGGCGATGCGGATGATACGGCCGGCCTCCTTCTCAAGGATGTAGAGGCTGCGGGGCTCGCCCGGCGCGGTCACGATGTCCAGCGGCTTCTCGAAAGTCAGGCCGCCCAGCGTCGGCTCACTGAGATATGGCATCGAGTTGGCCGGCACACCGGCCCCACCCCTGCGACCTCCTCCGCCGCCCCGCGGTCCGCCCCGCGCCTGAGCCGTGAGCCCGGCCAGCAGGGGCTTTTGCGGATCCGTCAGGATGGCGCCGATGGCCGCAAGGCCGGCGGTGCTGGCCGCAGTGGCGGCCGACTGGGCCGCCGCCAGCTGCTGCTGGCTACGGGTGATGGCGTCGAGTAGCGGTGAAATCTGGGCCACCTGCGCGTCGCTGAGTGTCAGCGCGGTTTTCAGATTATCCATGGCGGGCAAGGGCGGTGCCGCCGCGCCGGGGAAACCGGGCTGTTGCTGTGCGGTGAGCCAGAGAGGCAGGCTCAGAGCGCAGGCGGCGATGCGGACAAGGATAACGGGCAGGCGGGAGAGACGCATAGAGGCTCGCTTATCGCTTGCGCTGCCCCCGTGCGCAAGTCGCAAGATAATTTTTTTCTGCCGCTTCCGGCGGTCGGGTGAGAACAAGAGCCATAAGCCGGAGAAAGGACCACGTTACGCCCGCCGGCGTTTTTCCGTCCTACGCCCATTGGGAACCTCGTGGCGACCGTATCGAAAAAATCCGTTCCAAGTTGCGCCACGCCGCGGGTTCGCCCAAGTTGCCGACCATGGCTGCTGCCGAAACCACCACGCGCCCGTGCCCCATGACCAGCCCCGAGAGCGCCCTCGGCGGCGTCTGGCGCGTCATTGTGCTCAACGACCCTGTGAACCTCATGTCCTATGTCGTTGCCGTGTTTCGTCGCGTGCTCGGCCTCGACGAGTCCACGGCTCGCAAGCATATGCTGGAAGTCCACGAACAGGGCCGCTCAGTGGTATGGAGCGGAGTGCGCGAGCGCGCCGAGCACTATGCGTTTGCCTTGCAGCAATGGCATCTCACGGCCGTGCTTGAACGCGATGAAACTTGAGGTGAAACTCCATTTGCCCGCCGTCACGCCGCTGCTCGACGTGGTCAAAGTGGCGGCCGACTCGCTCGGGGGCTGTCTCGCCGCGCCGCTGCGGCACGACGGGCTGGACGCGGAGTTTCGCTCCGACTGGGAGGCCGAGCTGGTGGCGGCTCAAAATGAGGACATACGCCTGCTGCTGGCGCTGTTTGGCCACGAGTTTTTCGGCACCGGCGTTATCGTCCTCGACGAGGCCAACGCCGAGCCGGTCATGCGCGCTTGCGCGGCCCTGCGCCTGCGGCTGCGCGCCCATGACCTCGGGGCATTGCCCGACGAAGCATTGGAAAGCGGCGCGGTGCATGTCGCCGGGCTCGCCGAGCCGGTGCAGCGCGCGTTCATGAGCTACGTCTTCCTTGCCACGTTGCAGGACCTCTGCCTCAGCCATCTCGGCCCGTCCGTGCCGGGCGTGTGAGAGCCCAAGCCTGACCGTGGGCCCGGCCGTTGCGCCCGGTGTGTATTTTTCAAGCAAAAAACTTTTGACCGGCGCGGTGGTTCGCGTTGACGGGCGCGCGGTGCGGGCCAGCTTGGGTGGCGACACCCTGCGGTGCCCGTTGGAGTTCATTTAACACGCTCTCTGCCTTTGAGTCATTCCGGGGGCCGCGATCGGCGGTGGCTGCTAGGCCGTTCATCGGACAGCAAAAGCCGTCTGGTGGCTCCCACCTAAACACAAAAAGGTCATGAGCCTTTGGGCCGACGGCACAGGCGGGGTGTCACTTTCATTTTCCCGCCTCGTTCTCCTGAGTTTTTCTGTTTCCTCTTTGTCAGGAAACGGATAAGAAAAAGAGAACAGGAACGCTTAAAAATTTCCATGCATCCCGCCCTACTTCTCCTTGCCGACGTCAATCCTCACGAGCTCAACGGTCTCGTCATCTTGCACCTCTTTGCCATGCTCGTGCTAGTCGGCACCACCTTCTACGCCTGTGCCGGTGCGCCGGAGACACGCAGAAAAGTTCTCATGTGGAGTGGCATTGCCAGCCTGCTCGTGTTGCTCACTGGCGGGCGGATGTGGATGGTGCTCAAGCCCACTTTCCAGCAGCAGGGGTGGCTCGTCGTGAAGCTCGTCTGCTGGCTCGGCCTCTCCGCCTTCGCCGGCCTCGCCTACCGCCGCCGTGAAAAGGCCTGCCTTTGGATCGCGCTCACCCTTGCCCTGGCGCTCACCGCCATCGCGATGGTGCGCGTGAAACCGTTCTGATGGCTCGTCCGGCCCCTCCGGCCGTCCCCATGGAACCTCTCTGCGGCCTTTGGATTGACGGCGACGGCCGGGCGCATCTCTCCTTGGCCTGCGCCGACGGTGCCCGTAAGGAGCAGGTGGAGCCATTCCGCCCGTTCGCATGGCTGGCCGTACCTCCTGGCGGCGAGGCCGGGCCGCCGCTTCCCGCCGGCGTCACGATTGAGCGGCTGAAAGGCGAAGGCGTGTTCACCGCGCTGGCCCATGCCGGGTCGCCCATCGCCTATGACGCCCTGCTTGCGCTGGCCAAGGCAACATCCATCGCCGTCGATGCG
>JBAXLL010000272.1:0-3010 GCA_037134835.1 Verrucomicrobiota bacterium | reverse complement strand
CACCTCGCCGGCGGTCTGACGGTCGAGATTGCCGGTCGGTTCGTCGGCCAGCACCAGTTGCGGCGTCAGCGCCAGAGCGCGCGCGATGGCCACACGCTGCCGCTGGCCACCGGAAAGCTCGTTGGGCCGGTGGTGGATGCGGTCGCCGAGGCCGACATGCTCCAGCGCCTCACGGGCGCGGGTGAGCCGGTCGGCGCGGCCCACGCCAGCGTAGATGAGCGGCAGTTCCACGTTGTGCAGTGCGGTGGAGCGTGGGAGCAGGTTGAACGTCTGGAAGACGAAGCCGATCTCGCGGTTGCGGATGCCGGCGAGCTCGTCATCATCCATGTGGGCGACATTCTTGCCCGTAAAATCATAGCGGCCGGCCGTGGGGGTATCGAGGCAGCCGAGCATGTTCATGAGGGTGGACTTGCCGCTGCCCGACGGGCCCATGACCGCGAGGTATTCGTTGCGGCGGATCTGGAGCGCGACGCCGCGCAACGCGTGGATCGTCTCCTCGCCCATCTGGTAGAGCTTGGTCACGCCCTCGATCTCGATGACCAAAGCGCCCGGCGGACGGACGTCACGCGAGGCGGAAACGGCGGGGGCGACGTGCATGACGGGCGGCGCGTTGGATTATTTGGTCGGAGCCATGCCGGGGGCGGGGGCGATGGTCACGGCCATACCATCCTTGAGGGTGCGGGTGATGGCGGTGAAGCTGCCGTTCACCACCTCGTCGCCCGCCTTGAGGCCAGACTTGATCTCGATGGAGATGGTGTCGGCGATGCCGGTCTCGACGGGGACCTGCCTGACCTTGTCGCCGTCACGGACAAACACCACGCGCTGGAAGGCCTCGCGGTCGGCCTTCTCCTGCTCCTTCTGCTGCTTCAGGCTCACGGCGGTGGCCGCGCCTTCGCCCTTGTTCTGCGCCGCGAGTTTGTCGCGGTCGGCGGCGGCCTGTTCGATGGTCTTGGCGGTCTCGTCCTTGGTGCGCACGGTCACGGACTGGATTGGCACAGCGACGACATTGGCCGCCGTCTGCGTTTCCACCTCGACGCTGGCGCTCATGCCGGGTTTGAGGGGAGCGTCCTTGTCGAGGATGCGGATTTTCACGAGGAAGTTGGTCACCTCGTCCTGCGTGCCGCTGCCGCTGGTCTTGGCGGCGGCGGCGATTTCTTTCACGACCGCGTCAAATTTCCGCTTGGGAAACGCATCAATGCTCACGCGCGCCTTGTCGCCGGGCTTCACGTTGACGATGTCGTTTTCGTTGATGTTGACGCGCATCTCCATGTTGGAGAGGTCGGCCACGCGCATCACATCCGCGCCGCCATACTGGCCGGTGCCGGCCACGCGTTCGCCGAGCTCGTTGGCGCGAAAGCTGATGGTGCCGTCAATGGGGGAGAAGATAGCGGTCTTCTCCAATTGGTCCTGCGCCTGCTGGAGCGAGCCTTTGGCGCGGGTGATGTTGGCGGCGGCGTTTTCGCGGGCGGCCTTGGCCCCCTCGAAGGCGACCTTGGCGGCCGTGTAGTCCGTCTCAGCGATGAGCTGTTTGGCGTAGAGCTCCTCGTTGCGTTTGAAGTCGGCGGCGGCCTTGGTCAGGCGGCTCTCGTTGTCAATCAGGGAGGCCTCGGCGGAAAGCACCGACGCCTCGGCCTGATCCACCTGAAACTTGTAGTTGTCGGGCTTGATGCGGAGGATCAGCTCGCCCTTTTTCACCGGTGCGCCCTCGCGGAACGGCAGCTCGACGATCTCTCCGCTTACCTCGGGAGCAATTTTCACCTCGACCTCGGGCTGGATTTTGCCCGTGGCCGCGACCGTCTGCGTGATGGTTTTTATCACGGCCTTTTCGGTGGTGACGGCGGTGGGTTTCTGCCCGCGCCGCGCGACCGCCGCCATGGCGCCGAGGCCGAGCAGCAGCACGACGGCGAACAGGATGAACCAGAAGCCACCGCGCTTGTTCGTGCGGGGCAGGGTGGAGACTGGAGGCAGGGACGGAGGTTGGGACATGGCGGGAACGGACAGCATGAACCGGCGAAGGTTCAATTGAACAGGCGAAAATCTGAGGCGCCAGAGTCCGGTCACAGACCAGCCTGGTTTTTCCGCCGTCGGCGCGCGCCGGCCAACAGCAGCGCCGCGCCACCCAGCAGCGCGGCGGTCATAGCCGGTTCTGGCACGGCGAGGAAGAGGTCTAAGGAGGGCGACTACCTGCTGCGCGCCTATGCCGACGCCACACAGGCCGGTCCCGAGGCCGCGCGGATGGAGGTACGCGTCAACGCCGAGTTCACCGCCGCCGTGGACGTCCTCGCGCCCTCCGCCTACCAGCAATTTAACGACCCGCAAACCCGCCGCCCATGGACCGCACCGGCCGACCACCTGGTGGCGGTGCCGCAGATGCATGAGTTCAAGGCGCATCTGACGCCGGGCGAAAAAACGCTCACCGCCGCCTTCCTCAACCCCCTGGCCGACCCGGAGAATCCCAATCCCAACCTGCGCGCCCGCACGCTGACCGTCCGCAGCCTCGAAGTGGTCAACCTGGCGGAACCCGCGCCCGTGCCGCCGGTTTCCGCCGTGATGCGGGAGTATTTCGGCCAGGCCGTGACCCCGCAGAACCAGGCCGCCGCCGCGCGCACGCTGCTCACCCGGTTCGCGCTGCGCGCCTGGCGCCGCCCGCCGGCGCGCGAGGAAGTGGACCGCCTGATGGACCTGTTTGCCGATGCCGACCGTGACGCCGGGAGCTTCGCCGCCGCGGTCAAGCTCCCGCTGATGGCGGTGCTGGTCTCGCCGCATTTTCTCTTTCGCGCCGAGTTTCCGCAGCCCGACCCGCCGGCGGCGGGGAGCGGCGTTCCGCCGCGGGCGGCGAGCCTCGGCGTGCCGGTCGAGGAGTTCACGCTGGCGAGCCGGCTCTCGTATTTTCTCTGGAGTAGCGTGCCCGACGACGAACTGCTCGACCTCGCCGGAAAAAATCAGCTCCGCCAAAAGTTTGCCGCGCAGGTGGCCCGGATGCTCGCATCTCCCAAGGCCCGCGCGCTCG
>JBAXLL010000271.1:0-3023 GCA_037134835.1 Verrucomicrobiota bacterium | reverse complement strand
GGTGAAAGTCGACCGAGGAAAGCCGGAAAGACCGCAGGATTTTTGTGCTTGAAAATTGCCCGCCCCATCGGGCCAGGCCTGCGGAGCCGTTGGCATCGTTGGCTTGGATAAAAATCAGGCGAGCTCCATGGCCGTCACGCCGCCCGGATCCCATGAAGTATGCCTCGTCGCTGTTGACCGGCGGCGGCGCCTCACTCGGCGACCTTGAAATTGCGGAGTTTCCAGCGCGCCTTGCGGCACTCGGCCGCGATTTCGTTGAAGGCGTTGATTTCGGCTTCGCTAAAGAGCAGGCCGCCGTTCTTCGCGCTGCGGGCGGCGGCTTGCGCCTCGACCTGGCCGGGCAGCAGGCAGCTTTCGTTGCCGTGACCGAGGATGTCGGCGATGACCGCCTTGACGTTTTGCGACTGGTTGCGGCCCTTGGCAAACGCCCCGGCGTTCATCGCGTCAGGGTGCCAGACTTGGAAGAAGAACGCGCAGGTGCCTTTGTCGTCGCCCACCTGGTCCCAGCGGTTGCGGAGCGTGGGCAGCGAGCCGCCGATGAACGCGCCGATGATCTCGTTCAGGAGCGCGAGGCCGTAGCCTTTGTGGGCGCCAAAGGGGACGAGATATTTTGCCTGGAGAGGATCGGTCGTGGGCGCGCCCGTGGCATCCACGGCGGCGCCGGGCGGGAGCGGTTTGCCTTCGCGGGCGAGCTGCTGCACGCGGCCCATCGCCACGACGCTCGTCGCCCAGTCAATGACGACGGGGTAGCCGATGGCGTCCGTCGTGGGCAGACCCCAGGAGTGCGGGTTGGTGCCGAGCGTGGGGAACTTGCCGCCGAAGGGGACGACCTCCGAGAGCGCGGCGGTGCAATTGGTGTAGGCGATGTAGCCGCGTTTGGCGGCGTCCATCACATAGCCGCCGCCCCAGAGGTAGTGAAAGGCGTTGTCCACGGAGATCATGCCGACACCGTATTTGTCGGCGAGCTTGATGGCGGCTTCGATGGCGGCGTAGCCGGTGGCCTGGCCGAGCTTGCGGTTGGCGTTCCAGACCTGCGCACCACGAAAGCGGGTCGGCACTTTCTCGATCTTGGCCTTGGGGACGCAGCCCTGTGCGCCCGAGCCAAAGAGATGGTCGAGATGCAGCGCTTTCAGCGCATTGTGGGTGCGGATGCCGTGGCGCGTGGCTTCCGCGCAAAATCGGGCCCCGGCGGCCGCCTCGGCGGGCGAGTAGCCGCGATGCCGGTAGGCGGCGGCAACGAGGGCATTGTGCTGGGCATCGGGGACGACGTGGAAGGTTTCCATGGGAAAGGGCTCAAAGAGTGAATGCTGAATGACTGAAGGGGAAAGGACTGAAATACGACTGGACGGGACGAAAGCGAGTGATCGGTGAGACAAGGGAGCAGGCGGGTCGCAGCCTTTCAGCCCTTCAGCTTTTCAGCCTTTTCCGACGGGCACCGCGGGATTGATTTGCGCGAGCGGTTTTTCGCCGCGCATGGCGAGAAGGAGGTTGTTGACCGCGGCGAGCGCCTGGCGCTGGACGCTCTCGTGGGTGCGCGAACCGATGTGCGGCGTGACGATGACATTGGGCAGGCGGAGCAGCGGGTGGTCGGGGGGCGGCGGCTCCTGGTCGAGCACATCCGTGCCGTAGCCGGCGACCTGGCCGGATTTAAGTGCGGCGATGAGGTCGGTGGTGTGGACGATCTCGCCGCGCGCGCAATTGATGATCAGCACGCCTTTTTTCATTTGGGCGAAGGTGGCGGCGTTGAGGAGGCCGCGCGTCTGCGGCGTCAGCTTGGTGTGCAGCGAGACGTAGTCGGCGGCGCCGCAGAGCGCGCTGAGGGTGGCGGCGCGGCGCACGCCATGCCGGTGCGCAAACGCTTCGTCGTAGTGATGACCATAGGCCAGCACCTCCATGCCGAAGGCGCGCGCGCGGATGGCGACTTCCTGCCCGATGCGGCCGAGCCCGACGAGGCCGAGGGTCTTGCCCATGAGTTCGTGGCCGGTCTGGCGTTTCCAGCCTCCGGCGCGCGTCGAGTCGGTGTGGAAGAGCAGGTTTTTTTCCAGCGCGAGCAGCAGGAGAAACGCGTGCTCGGCGACCGTCGTGTGGTTGACGCCCGGCGTGAAGAGCACGGGCACGCCGAACTCGGTCGCGGTCTTCACATCAATCTTGTCCACGCCGATACCGTATTTGCTCAGGACCTTGAGGCGCGGGCGGGCTTTTTCGAGGACGCGGCGGGTGATGGCGTCGTCGCCGCAGATGTAGCCGTCAATGTCGCCGACGAGCGCGAGGGTGTCGGCCTCATTGAGCGGGCCGCGTGCGCGGACGATTTCCCAGCCGGACTGCGCGAGCAGGTCGTGGTGGGCACCGGGCGTGTCTTGGAACGAGGTGGTCGTGAGGAGGACACGGATCATGGCAGAGGGCCAGACTCGCACGGTCGTTTGCCGGAAGGAAAGCGAAACTTTGCGGCCAAGGGGCGAAGCGCCCGATGGCGAAAATGTTCACACCCCAAAACGGAGTACGAGGTAAACTCGGCTGACTACATCAACGCGCCGATGCCGGCCCAGCACGAACTCGTCGGCGGGGAACTCGCGAGGCCGTTCGAGGGACGGGCTGGTTTCACTTGGCAGTTTTTTCCAAGCGAAGACCGGCGAGCTTGAATTCATCGCCCGTGATCAGCCCCAGGACCAGAAAGGCCGAACCGGGAGGGATGACGACATCGGGCGCTGCGCCGTCTTCGGAAGCACCGGCCAACTCAACCAGCACAATAACAACCTCGCCACGCTCGCTGCCGGTCTGGCTGCGTTTCAACAGGATCTGGAGGCGAAGCAGCTCGACTCGCAGGTGCTTACGATGACGTTCTCCGAGTTTGGCCGCCGTCCCAACGAGAACCAGAGCCGTGGCACCGATCACGGCACCGCCGCACCGCTTTTCGTGATGGGCACGAGGCTCAAGGGCACCCTTTTCGGCACCGCCCCGATGCTCGCCAACCTGCCGAAAAACCAGGACCTCACCTACTGCACCGATTTCCGGCAGATCTACGC
>JBAXLL010000270.1:0-3028 GCA_037134835.1 Verrucomicrobiota bacterium | reverse complement strand
GTGTTGCCCGGCAGGCCATGCACGATGGCGGCGCCGAGCAGCGCGGAGATAATCACCCCGCCGATCGCCCCCTCCCACGTTTTCTTCGGGCTGATCTCCGGCGCCATCTTGTGGCGGCCGAATGCGCGGCCGGTGAGCAGCGCTCCCACATCGCAGCCCTTGGAGACGGCGATCAGCCAGATGGCGAGTACCAGGCCGGTGCGCGGGTGCGGCTGGTCGAGCAGGATGACACGCACGAGAAATTGCAGCATGAAGGGGACGTAGACGAGGCCGAAGAGCGTCCAGGCGAGCGTCTCGACACGATTGTGCGGCTCGCGTTCACCGAGGATACGGAGCGAAAACGCGCCGACGGCCAGACCCAGCAGCAGCTCGGGTGAGATGGCGGCGGGCAGCCACCCGTTGGCCACTGCCCATGGCGCGAGGGTGATAAGCGTGCCGAAGAATAGACCGAGGCGGTTGAAGGGCACGAGCTCCATGCGCCGGAGCATCGAGTAAAATTCGTGCTGCGTGAGCGCGCTCACGACGGTGACGAGCCACACGCTGCCGGGCGCGCCGAGCCAGCGGACGCACCCGAGCACGATGACCCAGAGCAGAATGGTGCTGAAAGTGCGTTGGCCCATGGGAAAGTGGCCGGCTCAGTTCACGGCCGGCGGGTTGACCTGCTCGCCGGTCAGGCCGAAGCGGCGCTCACGTGTGGCATACTCGGCGAGTGCGGCGGCGAGGTCGGCCTTGGTGAAATCGGGCCACATTACAGGCGTGAAGACAAATTCTGCGTAGGCCGCCTGCAACAGGAGGAAATTGCTCACGCGTTTTTCCCCCGAAGTGCGGATAACAAGGTCAGGATCAGGCAGGTCGGCCGTCGTCAGGTAGCGGGAAAACGTAGCCCACGAGCGGTCATTGAGCTTTTCGCGGCCGGCGGCAACGGCCGCAGCATAGGCACGGGCGGCGTCAACCACCTCCGTGCGCGCGCCGTAGTTGAGCGCGAGCACGAGCGTGTAGTCCGTGAAGTGTCGTGTCTCCTCCACGGTGGTGCGCAGGTGTTTTTGTACGCCGGTGGGCAACTCGTCGGTGCGACCTATGGTGCGCAGCCGCACGCGGTCGCGCACGAACGTCGCCAGCTCCTTCTTCAGGTAAAGCTCCAGCAGGCCCATCAGCGCGCCGACCTCGTCAGGCGGACGGCTCCAGTTTTCGACGGAAAAGGCGTAGAGCGTTAGCATCTTCACTCCCAGGTCGCGCGCGGCGTAGGTGACGGTGCGAACGGCCTCGACTCCGCGCCGGTGGCCCTCAATGCGCGGCAATCCGCGCTGCTTCGCCCAGCGGCCGTTGCCATCCATGATGATGGCGACGTGCGCTGGGATGGCGGCGGCAGGGTTGGGCATGAATGAGAAAATCGTGCGGAGACGGCGAAGAAGGTTGAGAGTGAAAGGCAAGGACGAAGACCGCACTGTTGGGCCGACGGACCAGTTAGGTGCGCGCGGCGGGCTTTGACAAGCCGCCAGCACAAAAACCACGTTCAAGGCATTTGCCCGCGACCGGCGCGGAATCCGGCATTGACCGCATGGAGGTGCGGCGCGTAGCCTACCCCTTCCGCAGACCAAACCGTTTCATTTTTCCCATCATCGTGAACATCGAAGTCAAAGACGTTTCTCCTTCCCGCAAGAGCCTTGTCATCTCCCTCGCCGTCGGCGAGGTGGACGCTGAACATCAGGCCGTCGTGGCCGAGTTTGCCCGCATGGCACGGCTGCCCGGCTTCCGCCCGGGCAAGGCGCCCGCCGCCATGGTCGCGAAGCGCTACGCCAAGGAGATCGGGGATGAATTCAAACAAAAGATCGTCGCCAAGGCTTACCGCGAAGGTAACGACCAGGCCAAGCTGGAGGTCGTGCAGGTCGTCGCGGTCGAAGAGGGCGCTATCGCACAGGGCGCGCCGGCGACTATCACGGTCACGGTGGATGTGCGGCCGGATTTTGCGCTGCCGGACCTTGTCGGGTTCACGGCCGAGGTGTCGCCGGAGGATCCCACGGATGCGGAAGTGGAGGCGATGATCGACTCGCTGCGCGCCGAGCGGGCCGATTTTCAGCCCGCTGCGCGCGCCGCGCGCAAGGGCGACTACGTCAAGCTCTCCTACGAGGGCCGGGTTGACGGCAAGCCGGTGGCGGAGCTAGCGCCGGACAAAAAAATCTACGACAAAGTGCCGCAGACATGGGAGGAAATCGAGGGTGCGACCGATGGCATCATACCTGGCCTCGGTCAGCAACTGGGCGGCATGGCGGCAGGCGACAAGCGCGACGTCACGGTGACCTTCCCCGCTGATTTTGCGCCGGTACCGGCACTGGCCGGCAAAACGGCGATCTATGCCGTCGAACTGCAGGAAGTGCGCGAACGCGTGCTCCCCCCACTGGACGAGGTGTTTTTCAAGACTCATCAGGCCGACAGCCTCGACACGCTCACTGCCAACGTCCGCAACCAGCTCAAGCTTCGCCGTGCGCAGGAGAACCAACAGGCGAAGCGCAACCAAATCGTCGGGCAGCTCACGCAGCGCGCAGGCGAGTTCGCCGTGCCAGACAGTTTGGTCGAGGAGGAGACTCAAGGCATTCTCCGTCGCTTTATCGAGGAGAATATGCGCCGCGGCATGCCGGCCGAGCAGTTTGAGAAGGACAAGGCCCAGCTTTATGAAGGTGCGCGCAAATCGGCGGTCGCGCGCGTGCGGACGCGTTTCCTCCTCGCCAAGGTCGCCGAGCAGGAAAAGCTCACCGTCACGTCGGACGATTTAAACAATTTTCTCTACCGTGAAGCCGTGATGTCCGGCCAGCGCCCGGAGAAACTGGCGAAGGAGCTGGGCAAGGATCGCGAGCGGGTGCGCGCCGCGCAGCAGAGCATTGTTTTTGACAAGGCCCTTGATTTACTGGTGTCCCGGGCTACGGTGACGACCATAGCGTCCAAGCCTGCCGCCTGAGCGCATCGTTTCCACCTGCCTTCACAATCCCAGACCCACCCTCCCATGAGCTATTACATGCCCACCGTCTATGAG
>JBAXLL010000269.1:0-3029 GCA_037134835.1 Verrucomicrobiota bacterium | reverse complement strand
GTTTCGCACCATGAATAAATCCACCCTGACACTATTCTTTGCCCTGCTTGGGCCCATCGTCGCGCCGGGCTTTGCCGCCCCGGCCCCGGAGCTTTCGGTCAGGCTCGACCTCCCCTATACCAGCCGCTATGTCTATCGCGGCGTGCAGCTGGCCAAGGACTCCATCCAGCCCTCGCTCGACCTATCCGTCAACGATTCCTACCTGGGGGCGTGGTTCAACAGCCCTGTCGCCGCCGGACAGAAGAACGAGTTCGATTTCTATCTCGGCCATGACTTCGCGGCGGATGATCTAGGCAAGGGTGGCAAGCTCGACCTCGGGGGCCGGGTCTATCATTTTCCCCAAGGCTTCTACACCGCCGGCCTCGGCAACACCAGCTATGAGATCTACGCGGGTCTGCTGGGCGGCCCCATCGCGCAGGGGCCCGTCCCCGCGATTTACAGCTACTATGACTTCACCCGGAAAAGCTACAATTTCATCGGCTCGCTGAGCGCCGCCCTGCCGGTCGAGAAGCTCGGTTTTGCCCTGCGCTTCGACGTCCACGCAGGTTATGCCGGCTTCAACCGTGCCATCGCGGGGAAGGGCTACACCTACTGGGGGGCAGGTGTCAGCCTGCCCTATCGCATTGCCAGCAACGCCACCTTTACCGTCGGTGCGCAATACGACTCCAGCAGTCTCACGGGGGCGAAGCACAATCTCACGACTTTTACGGCGGGCGTGACCTTGGGTTTCTGAACCGGCAGCCGACGGCACGACCTGGCAGTAGTGGGCTCCCGGCCAATTTGCCCCGGCCGGTTTTTGCATGCAAAACAGGGGTTGACACCCCGCACATCAGCCTTTGTCGTTGACCCCTTTTCCCATGAAAACCTTCCTCGCCAAAAAGGAGAGCGTGCAGCCCAAGTGGCATCTGATCGATGCCGAGGGCGCCGTGCTCGGCCGGCTCGCCGTGAAGGCCGCCACCCTCATCCGCGGCCGCCACAAGGCGACCTACACCCCCACCGTGGACACCGGCGATTTCGTGGTCGTCATTAACGCCGAGAAGGTGGTCCTCACCGGCAAGAAGGAGACGGCCAACGAATACATGGCCTTCTCCGGCTTTGTCGGCGGCGAGAGCTACCGTACCGTGCCACAGATGCGCGCGCACCGGCCCGAGCACATCGTCACGCATGCCGTCAAGGGCATGCTCCCGAAAAACCGCATCGCGGCTAAGATGCTCACCAAGCTCCGGGTCTTCGCCGGCCCGACACACACGCACGAGGCCCAGAACCCCGTCAAGATCTCCGTCTGATTTTCGCCACCATGCCCGCTGAAACCGTCGTCTTCCTCGGCACCGGCCGCCGTAAAACCTCCACCGCCCGCGTCCGTCTCACGGCCGGTACCGGCAAATTCGTCGCCAATGGCCGCCCGTTCGGCAGCTATTTCTCCCACGAGAATTTCATCAAGCAGGCCAGCCAGCCTCTCACCACGGTGCAACTGGCGGACAAGTTTGACGTCGCCGCCAACGTATCCGGCGGTGGCACCGCCGGCCAGGCCGGTGCGGTCGCGCACGGCATTGCCCGCGCCCTGCAAAAGATGAACGCCGAGCTCCGGGCCCCGCTTAAAAAGGCCGGCCACCTCCGCCGCGATCCGCGCGCCAAAGAGCGCAAGAAGCCCGGCCAGCCGGGCGCCCGCCGCCGCTTCCAGTTCTCGAAGCGCTGAGCTGCGAGCGACCTGTCTTTCGAGCCGCCTTCTCCGCGCGAGAGGCGGCTTTTTTGTTTTTAGGCGGGAAACCAAGAAACCCGGAATAGTGGCCAGGGTGGAGGGCCACATCCTCGGCGCGCTTCAATCTTAGGGAGGCCCGCAGTTTGTCGGTGGATCGTTCGGTTTTTCTTCATGGCTTCTTGGCTTCCTGCTTAAAATCAGTTTTATCCTCCCTCCCATGAAAGTCGGCATCATCGGCGCGTCGGGCTACTCCGGCGAACTGCTCGTCAAGCTCCTCCTCGGTCATCCGCGAGTCTCTCTCGCGGTCGTCACTTCGCGGGCCCATGCGGGCAAGCCGCTCGCGGCGGTCATCCCCGTCGTGCGCGGCCTGGACCGCGGACTGGTGTTTTCCCCGTCAGACGCCGCCACGCTGGCGGCGGGCGACATCAGCCTGTTCTTTCTCGCGCTGCCGCACGGGGCCGCCGCCGATTTTGCCAAGGTACTCGTGCCGGCCGGCAAGAAGGTAATTGATCTCAGCGCCGATTTCCGCATCGCCGACCTCGGGACCTATGAAAGATATTATGGCCCGCACCACGCGCCGGCGCTGTTGCCTTCGGCCCGCTTTGTCCTGCCCGAGCTGACTTTGCCGGCGTGGAAAACGGAGGCAAAGCTCGCCGCCGCACCCGGTTGTTACCCGACTAGCGTGCTGGTGCCGTTGGTGCCGCTGCTCAAGGCCGGGGTCGTTATGCGCGAGCATATCGTCGTGAATTCACTCAGCGGGGTCAGTGGTGCCGGCCGCAAGGCCGAGGAAATGTATCTCTTCTGCGAACGAGCGGAGAGCGCCAAGGCCTATGGCCTCGTGAAGCACCGCCATCTCGCCGAGATCGAGGAGCAGCTCGCCCTGCACACCGGCGCGCCCACGGCCATCCAGTTCAACCCGCACCTCGTCCCGATGCGGCGCGGCATCGCCACCACCATCACCGTCCCTGCCGCGCCCGGTGGCACCGTCGATCAGCTCTACGCCGCGTGGCGTGCGGCCTACGGTGCATCACACTTCGTCCAAATTCTCCCGTCCGGCGAGACGCCCGACACCGCCCACACCGTTGGCACCAACCGCATTGACCTGAGTGCGGTCCATGATCCGCGGACCGGCAATTTCGTGATCACCTCCGCCGAGGACAATCTCATGAAAGGCGCGAGCGGCCAGGCGGTGCAAATCATGAATCTCTGGCTCGGCTTCCCCGAAGCCGCCGGGCTGGAGTGATGCCAACGTCCCGTGATGTTTGGACTATAGGTAGGGCGAACCCTCCGGGTGAGCCGCGGCTCGGCAAGGATGCCTCGCCCTACCCGC
>JBAXLL010000268.1:0-3031 GCA_037134835.1 Verrucomicrobiota bacterium | reverse complement strand
GGCTCGGCGCCGGCGAGACGGAACGCGCGGGCGGTGTCGTATTCGCAGTTGCTGCCGGGGAAGACCGGGATGATCACGCGCGGCTTGGCGACGCGGGCCTTGGGCTTGAGGCCGGAGCGGACGGTGAAGCTGATCGGGGCGGGCGTGCCCTGCGGCTCGCCGGCCTTGGTCGGGAAGACGGACTCGAGCACGCCTTCGTGCGCGGCGAGGAGCTCGGCGACGGCGACGGACGCGCCGGGCCAGGCGATCTTGGCTTCGGCGTTGGTCTGGCCGAGCACGCGGTGCGGGAGCGCGCCGAGGTCGGCGGCTCCAGCGACTTCGAGCACGACGGAACCGTAAGCAGGAATCAGGAAGTCGGCGGCGGGCGCGGCGGAGAGCGTCACGCCGAGGCGGTTGCCGAAGGACATGCGCACGAGCGCGTGGCCGATACCGCCCTGACGGACCGCGGCGGCGGCGCGGACCTTGCCGGCGACGACGAGGGCGTGGATGGCAGCGAGGCGCTCGCGGGCGATTTTGAGGTCAGGCAGGAGCGCGGACGTGCGGGGCACGTCGACGACCACGACCGTGGAGCCGGCCTGCTTGAACTCGGCGGAGACGACCTGGCTGGCCTTGCCGGGGACGATGGCGAAGGAGACGAGCGTGGGCGGGACGTCGAGGTCCTTGAACGAACCCGACATGCTGTCCTTGCCGCCGATGGCGGCCGTACCGAACTCGAGCTGCGCATCGAGCGCGCCGAGGAGCGCGACGAGGGGCTTGCCCCAGCGGGAGGAATCCTGGCCGAGCTTTTCGAAATATTCCTGGAGCGTCAGGCGCGCGCGGGCCGGGTTGCCGCCGGCGGCGGTCAGACGGGCGAGCGATTCCACCACCGCGCAGACCGCGCCGTGGCCGGGCGACCACTGGGCGACGACGGGGTTGAAACCGTAGGCCATGATCGTGCAGACGTCCGTCTCGCCGCCGAGGACCGGCAGCTTGGCGGCCATGGCTTCCTGCGGGGTCGACTGCGTCGCGCCACCGAAAGGATGCAGCACCGTGTTGGCGCCGATCGAGGCGTCGAAGCGTTCGACCAGGCCGCGCTGGGCGGCGTTCGGGAGATCGGAGACCGCCTGGCGGAGGTCGTCGACGGTCGGCGCGGAGCCGGCCTGGAAAGGATTCTTCGAAGCGTCGGGCGCGAGCACCTTGGCGGACGCGGTCTGCGTCACGCCGTTGGTGTCGAGGAAGTCGCGGGCGATGTCGACGACGCGCTGGCCGCGCCATTCCATGATCAGGCGACCGGAGTCGGTGACGTCGGCGACCTGCACCGCTTCGAGGTTCTCGCGGCGGGCGGCGGCGAGGAAGGCGGCGACGTCCTTGGGCTCGAGGACGACGGCCATGCGTTCCTGCGATTCGGACAGGGCGATCTCGGAACCATCGAGGCCGTCATACTTGAGCGGCACGCGGTCGAGGTGGATGTGGAGCGAAGGGGCGAGCTCGCCGATGGCGACGGAGACGCCGCCGGCGCCGAAGTCATTGCAACGCTTGATCAGGCGGCTGACGGCCGGATCGCGGAAGAGACGCTGCAGCTTGCGCTCGGTCGGGGCGTCGCCCTTCTGGACCTCGGCGGAATTCTGGAGGGCGGTCTCGGTGTGTTCCTTCGAGGAACCCGTCGCGCCACCCACGCCGTCGCGGCCGGTGCGGCCGCCGACGAGCACGATGACGTCGCCCGGAGCCGGCACCTCGCGGCGCACGCAATCACGGGGACCCGCGGCGACGACCGCGCCGATCTCCATGCGCTTGGCCACGTAGCCCGGGTGGTAGTGTTCGGAGACCAGGCCGGTCGCGAGGCCGATCTGGTTGCCGTAAGAGGAGTAGCCGGCGGCGGCGCCGGTGGTGATCTTGCGCTGCGGGAGCTTGCCCGGGAGCGTCTGCTCGTAAGGCGTGAGCGGATTGCCGGCGCCGGTCACGCGCATCGCCTGATACACGTAGGAGCGGCCGGAAAGAGGGTCGCGGATCGCGCCGCCGAGACAGGTGGCCGCGCCGCCGAAGGGCTCGATCTCCGTCGGGTGGTTGTGCGTCTCGTTCTTGAACATCACCAGCCACTCCTGGACGCGTCCGTCGATTTCGACCGGGACGACGATCGAGGCGGCGTTCACCTCTTCGGAGTCTTCCATGTCGTCGAGGTGACCCGTGCGCTTCAGTTCGCGGCCGGCGATGGTCGCGATGTCCATCAGGCAGACCGGCTTGCCCTGGCGGTTGAGGCCGAGGCGCACCGCCTGGTAGCGTTCCCACGAGGCTTTGAAGGGCGCCAGCAAAGGCGAATCCGCGAACTCGACCGACTTCAGTTCGGCGAGGAAGGTCGTGTGGCGGCAGTGGTCGGACCAATACGTGTCGAGCAGCTTGATCTCCGTGATCGTCGGCTCGCGACGGGCTTGGTCGCGGAAGTGGGCCTGGCAGAACTGCAGGTCGGCGTCGGACATCGCGAGGCCGAGCTCCTTGCGGAGGGCGGCGAGCGCGGCGACGTCCTTCGTGAGGAAGCCCGTGAGCGAAGCGACCGCGGCCGGCGTGGGCGCGGCGCGGCGGAGCGAGGCGGGCTTGGCGAGGTCGGCTTCGCGGGAGTCGACCGGATTGATCAGGTAGGCCTTGATGCGCTTCAGCTCTTCGGGCGAGGCGCCGCTGACGACGAACGTGCGGGCCGCGGCCACGACCGGGCGGTCGCCGCCGGAGACGATCTGGAGGCACTGCGCGGCCGAGTCGGCACGCTGGTCGAACTGGCCCGGGAGGAACTCGACCGCGAAGGCCGTCTCATGGGCGGCGAGCGGGAAGCACTCTTCCGTCACGTCGTCGACGGGCGGCTCGGCGAAGACCGTCGGGATCGCCTGGCGGAGGGCGGCTTCGGAGGCGCCCTCGACGTCGTAACGCTGGAGGATGCGGAGGCTCTTCAGGCCCGGGAGGCGGAGGGAATCCCGCAGGTCATGCAGGAGATGGTCGGCTTCGGACCGGAAATCGGGTTTCTTCTCGACGAAAAGGCGCTTCATGAAGTCAGCCCAACCTTGTT
>JBAXLL010000267.1:0-3034 GCA_037134835.1 Verrucomicrobiota bacterium | reverse complement strand
GCCTGCGCCCGGTGGCGGAACGACCGCCGCCATGCCCGATCCGGTGCGACCGGCGACCGGTCAGATCGTTGCCGCCCTGGCTCCCGCATTTGCAGCGCAGCCCTTCGTTGGCCAGCCCGGACGCCCGCCCGATAACAACCCGCCGGCCCGCGGCCGGTTTCTCGTGCGCACCGTCCTGCCCCCCGCGTATTGGGCCGGCGTGCACCTGCCGCCCATTCCGGATGACTTCGGCGGCGGCATCCCCGCCACGTTGCTGATGCGCGCCGACTCGCTCGGTGCGACGGCTTTGCTGCTCGATCTCGACCCTTGGCTTTGGGCGGCCGGGGTGGCCGTCGGGCTGTCCGTGGTTTTCTGGCTGCCGCTCGTGCGCAGCATCACGCGCTCACTGGGCGAACTCACGCGCGCGACGGAGCAGATCGCCGAAGGCCGGTTCGACACGCGCGTGGACGAGTCGCGCCGCGACGAGCTCGGCCGCCTCGGGGTCGCGGTCAACCAGATGGCGGAGCAGCTCGACCGCGCCGCGACCGGCCAGAAACGGTTTCTCGGCGACATCGCCCATGAGCTCGGCTCGCCCGTGGGCCGCCTCCAGGTGGCCGTCAGCATCTTGGAGGAGCAGGCCGCCCCCGCGCTCCAGCCCGCCGTGGCCGATGTGCGCGAGGAGGTGCAGCAGATGTCCGAACTGGTGGGCGAACTGCTCGCGTTCACCCGGGCCGGGCTGCGGGCCCGCGATGCCGCGCTCGCCCGCGTCGAACTCGCCCCGCTCGTGGCCGACGTGCTCACACGGGAGGGGGCGGAAGGAAAGGTGGTGCCCAGCATCCCCGCCGGACTCGCGGCCGAGGCCGATGCGGCGCTGCTGGCCCGGGCGCTCGCCAATCTGGTCCGCAACGCCCTCCGCTATGCCGGCCACGCCGGCCCGGTCACGCTCACCGCGCTTGCCGAAGGGGAGGAAATCGTGATCGCCGTGGAGGACAGCGGCCCGGGGGTGCCCGCCGACACGCTGGAGCGTCTGGGCGAGCCGTTCTACCGGCCCGAATTTGCGCGCACGCGCGAGACGGGCGGCGTGGGCCTGGGCCTGGCCATTGTAAAAAGCGCGGCCGAGGCGTGCCGCGGCACGGTGTCTTTTTCCAACCGCCATCCGCACGGTTTCCGCGCCGAGCTGAGGCTGGTGGCGGCGTGAGCAGGGCGGGTTTTACCCGCGCTTAACAAATTTCGTCTTCGTCAACATACCGCCCTTACAAGGCGGGGGTATCCTGATGGTGCAATCAGTTATCCACCATGAAAACAAAACACCTCATCCTCACCGGCGCGTGCCTGCTCGCAGTCACGTCGCTTTCGTTTGCACAAACTGGCGGTTCACTCGGCGGCCGGCTCGGCGCATTGGCTCAGCGCAGCGGTCAGGGCCCCCGTCAGGGGCAAGGTCAGGGCCAGCCGCCGCCTCCGCCGCCCAATGGCGGGCCGGGCGACAATCAGGGCGGCGGCATTCCCGGACCGCTCGGCGAATACGACACCAACCACGACGGCGTGATTGACGCGAGCGAACTGGCCGTCGCTCCCCCCGAGGTCCAGGCCCTCGACACCAACGGCGATGGCAAGGTCACGCGCGACGAGCTGCCCCCGCCTCCGGATCGCGGTGGCGGCGGTCGCCAAGGTGGCGGCGGCCAAGGTGGCGGGCAGGGCGGTCCCGGCGGTGGTGGCCAAGGCGGTGGTCAGGGTGGCCCCAGCGGTGGCGGCCAAGGAGGCCCAGGCGGTCGCGGTGGTCGTGGCGGCCCGGGTGGCCGTGGCGGCGGCTGAGCGAGAGGCAGTCCCTCCACCAGCACGCGATTCCGGCGGCCAACGGGTGAAACTCGTTGGCCGCCGTTTGCAGGCCGAAACCATTTACCCGCGCTTTTACATTTTCCGCTCCGCGCTCACCAGACCCTTACAATGCCGGCGTCTTTTCCTCTGAACCCAATCCCATCATGAATCAAAACAAACTCCTCCTCACCACCACCGTCGCAGGGCTGATCGCCACCGCGACGTTCGTGTTCGCCCAATCCGCCGCCCCGCGTGGGGGTACCAATCCGGCCCCGGCTCCCACCGCCGGCCCGGACAATCCTGCCCCCGCGCGCGGCAGCGGCCCCGGCGCGCTGCCGGGTTTTTTCGCCCTGCTTGACACCGACGACGACGGCCTGCTTTCCGCCAAGGAAATCGCCGCCGCGCCCGAGGTGCTGAGGAAGCTCGACAAAAACGGCGACGGCCAGCTCACCCTCCGTGAAATTCAGCAGGCGCAAACCGAGCGCGGCGGCCCGGTTGGGCCTGGCCCGCGCGGCGGAGGCAATGGCGGCCGGCGCGGTGGCGGTCCGCCGGACAATCAGCCTCCCGGCGGCGGTTTTGGCCTTGGTGGCGGCGCCGGTCCGCAAGGTGCCGGTCCAGCCGGCCCGGGTGGGCGTCAGGGTGGTCCCGGTGGACGGCGAGGCGGGCCGGGTGCTGGTGGCCCGAACGGCGGCCCCAACGGCTTTGGCGGGCCGCAATGAATTTCCCGCAACCTCCAACCAGACGCATCCACCCATGCCGCCGGCGGTCGCGGGGCCGCTGGCGGCTCTAGATGGGCGGCTGACAACGGTCTGCTGCGTAGGGCGTCTGGCTTGCAGACGCCGATCAAGTCGGATGACAGCGTCTGCCAGCCAGACGCCTGCGCAACTGATGCTATCGTCTGACCGCGAAATTCAACATCGTCCTCGGCGTAACGCCGGAGTCCGACTGAGCGGGGAAACCGAGCTGGAGACATGCCGCCGCGTGTGTTCAAAACGCCCACCACGTAGCACGGTCAACCTGACCGTGCTGGCTCGGAGAACGCGGGCTGGCTGTCCGCGCCACGGCGTGCCTGCCAGCGAGGGAGTGGCGGAGTTTTTGGAATTGCCCTGATCGTGGCGGGCGGCACCGTCCCGCCAAGATGGAACCCACCCCGCCGCCCGTCCCGTCTGCTCTGCCAGCGCCTGCGACCCTGTCGTCGAAACCGCCCTTCCGGCTGCCCCTCCTCGCTTCGATCGCCTGG
>JBAXLL010000266.1:0-3037 GCA_037134835.1 Verrucomicrobiota bacterium | reverse complement strand
GCCTTGTCGCAGTGGGAGCGCGGGCGGCTGGCCCGCATTTTTCATGAGCGGGCGAGCCGCCCGCGCTCCCATTTGCTTTCGAACCGGCGACCGAGGGCGGTCGCGCTCCCAATTATTTTTTCCTGCGCTTGGGCAGCACGACGAATGGCGCGAAGAGCGCAGTCTGGCTGGCGGGGACGCGCGCCTTCAGGCGGACGCCGGCGTCCTCGTGCGTTTCCTCGTGGATGTGGCCGTTGGCATGCAGGCGGGCGATGAGGTCGTAGCGAGCGGGCGGGATGAGCAGCACCGTGAGGTTGTCAGTGTCGGCGATGAGCTCGAGGCAGCGCGCCTCCAGCAGGTCGAGGCCGGCCTTGGTTTGGGCGCTGAGGAAGAGTCCGTCCGGCACGAGCTGGCGGGCGCGGCGGAGCTGGGCGGCGTTCGCCGCGTCGGTCTTGTTGAAGACGGTGACGATGGTCTTGCCGGCGACCGCGCCGAGCTCGGCAAGGACGCCGAGTGTGGTGGCGTGGTGCTGCTCGACGTTGGGGCTGGTCACGTCGAGGACGTGGATGAGAAAACCGGCGACGACGACTTCCTCCAGCGTGGCCTTGAACGCCTCGACGAGTCCATGCGGCAGGCGGCGGATGAAGCCGACGGTGTCGGTGATGAGGAGCTTGTGGTTGCCGCGCAGCGCGAGCTGGCGCGTGGTGGGGTCGAGCGTGGCGAAGAGCTTGTCCTCGGCGAGGACGGTTGAGCCGGTCAGGGCGTTGAGGAGGGTGGACTTGCCGGCATTGGTGTAGCCGACGATGGCGCAGGTGGGGATCGGAACCCGCTGGCGTCGCGTGCGCTGCACACCACGCTGGGAGACGACTTTGGCCAGCTCTTCCTTGAGGCGCGTGATGCGGTCGCGCACGGCGCGGCGGTCGTTCTCCAGCTGCGTCTCGCCTTCGCCGCCCATCGCCCCCTTGCCGCGCTGGCGCGAGAGATGCGTCCAGGCGCGGGTGAGGCGGGGCAGCGAATACTCCATGCGCGCGAGCGCGACCTGGAGGATGGCTTCGCGGGTATGGGCGCGGTCGGCAAAAATTTCCAGGATGACCTCCTGCCGGTCAATGACGGCGCCGCCGAACAGCTCCTCCCAGTTGCGCTGCTGTCCCGGCGAAAGCGCCTCGTCGAGCACGATCACGTCGGCACCCTCGGCCTTGGCCTGTTCGCACAGCTCCTTGGCCTTGCCGCTGCCGAGAAGAAACGCGGACGTGGGCGCGCGCAGCTGGACGAGCACGCTTTGCGTGATGGTGAGACGGAGATTTTCCACCAACTCCTTCAATTCGTCGAGCAGCTCCGCGCCCTCGCCGACGGCCATGCCGGAGGTCTGGACGCCGACAAGAAACGCGCGCTCAAGCTTGGCGGGGCGGGTGGAGTCGAGGAAGTCGGCCATGCGATGCGGCGACACAACGTCCGGCGCGGGCAAAGTCAATCGGCGCGCCGGGTGCGGCTTTAGGAGCTCAGGGCGGCCACGGCCGCGCGATGGCTGGCGGCGGCTTCCTCGGGGCTGCCGGCCGAGCAACGCAGGTCGCGCAGCACGCCGTCAGTCAGGCCATAGATCCAGCCATGGACGCTGACCGGTTGGGTGCGCTTCCAGGCATCGAGCACCGGCGAGGTCTGGCAGACGTGGCGCACCTGCTCGATGACATTGAGCTCGCACAGCCGCGCGCTCTGCGCCGCTTCGTCGGGCAGGCGGCAGAGGCAGGCCTCGTGCTGGTCACGCACGTCCTGCACATGGCGCAGCCAGTTGTCGGCGAGGCCGACCCGCTCGCAGCGCAGCGCGGCCCGCACGCCCGAGCAACCGTAGTGGCCTACAACCATGATGTGCTGGACGCGCAGCACCTCGACGGCAAATTGGATCACGCTCAGGCAGTTCAGGTCGGTATGGACCACGACGTTGGCGACATTGCGGTGGACGAACAGCTCACCGGGCAGCAGACCGACGATTTCGTTGGCCGGCACGCGGCTGTCGGAGCAGCCGATCCAAAGGTAGCTGGGGTTTTGCTGGCGCGAGAGCTTGGCGAAAAATTCCGGGTCACGCCGCTTGATGGCGTCGGCCCAGGCGCGGTTTTGGGCAAAGAGGTGGTCGAGGTGGTCCATGCTTGGCCGCAGGATTGCGCGAAGCCGGACGGTGTCCATCCCGAAGGCACAGTCTTTTCCAAGGCGCGTGAAACAGCGTTGCCCTGCCACTTTTTCCCTGCTCCGTTCTCCGCCCGATGTCCGCTTCCGCCGATCTCAACATTGACCATGTCGCCCGCCTCGCGCGGATTGCGCTCACGCCCGCTGAGCGCGAGCAGTTCGCCCGGCAGCTCGGCGACGTGCTCGCGTCCATTGAGCAGCTCAAAAAGGTGGATGTGTCCGGCGTCGAGCCGACGGCGCATGCGTTTCCCATGGCAAATGTCTGGGCCGAGGATGTGGCGCAGCCCGGCCTGTCCGTCGAGGCCGCCTTGCGGAACGCACCCGCCCGGCGCGACCACATGATTTCCGTCCCGAAGGTGGTGGAGTAAAACCGGCTCCCCCTCAGCCTGGGGCAGGCCTCAATCCCAGGACGTTTCGTTTCCTGCTTTTCAAAACTGATTTTCCGCATGTCCGCCGAGCTCCATTTCAAACCTATCGCCGAACTGGCCGCCTTGCTCGACGCGAAGAAGATTTCTTCCGTCGAGTTGACGCAGGCCGTCGTCGCCCGCACGAAAGCCCTGGATGGGCGCGTGAAGGCGTTCAACTCCTACGACGAGGCCGACGCTCTGGCGCAGGCTGCGGCGTCCGACGTCCGTCGCGCAGCCGGGCAGGCCGGTGGAGCGTTGGAAGGCATTCCGGTCGGCTTCAAGGACGTGATCGCCGTCACCGGCCAGCCGCTCACGGCGTCGAGCAAGATGCTGGCGGATTTTGTCTCACCCTACGATGCGACCGTCACCTCGCGGCTGAAAACTGCCGGGGCGGTCTGCTGGGGCCGGCTCAATCTGGACGAGTTTGCGATGGGCTCCTCGACCGAGAACTCCGCCTTTCACACCACCTGCAA
>JBAXLL010000265.1:0-3044 GCA_037134835.1 Verrucomicrobiota bacterium | reverse complement strand
GGCAGGTCGTGGTCTTGCCGTCGTTCATGCGCGTGGCGCCGACGAACCAGGAGACCCGCCGCATTTTTGTCGCCGCCACGCGCATGAACGACGGCAAGACCACGACCTGCCTTGGCCTCTTCGCCGCGCTCCAGTCGCTCTACCCGCGCATCGGATTCATCAAGCCAGTCGGCCAGCGCTTCATCGAGGTGCAGGGCCAGAACGTGGACGAGGACTCGCACCTGCTTGACACCGTCTTCAACGTGCGCGTCCCGATCGAGAGCATGAGTCCCGTGACGGTGGATGGCACCTTCACGCGCCGCTATCTGAAAAATCCCGGTCCCACTCTCGCCCAATTGAAAGACAAGATCTGCCGCGCCTTCGACCGCGTCTCCTGGGAAAAGGACTTTACCCTCATCGAGGGCACCGGTCACGCCGGCGTCGGCAGCGTGTTTGACCTCTCCAACGCCAGTGTCGCGCGTCTGCTCGGCGCGAAGGTCATCCTCGTCAGTCCCGGCGGCATTGGCCGCCCCATCGACGAGATCGCGCTGAACAAGGCGCTCTTCGACCAGGCTGGGGTCGAGATCATCGGGGCGATCCTCAACAAGGTCGATCCGGACAAAATCCCGGTCATCGCCGAATATGCCGGCCTTGGCCTGAAGCGCCTCGGCGTGCCGTTGCTCGGCGTGCTCCCCGTGCAACCGGTGCTCTCCGCGCCCAACCTCGTACAGGTCGCCGAGGAGATCGGCGGCAAGTGGCTCAATGGCCGCAAAGCCGGCGCGAAGCAGCGGGTCTCCCGCGTCGTCGTCGGTGCCATGGCCGCCAACGGCATCGTGGACTACCTCCAGCCCGGCACGCTCATTATCACCCCTGGCGACCGCGACGACATCATCCTCGCCGCCACAGCCACCGCACGCCTCGCCGGTGGCAGCGCGATCGCCGGCCTCGTGCTCACCAATGACGTCCCGCCCCACGCCAAAATCGCCGAGCTCCTCGCGCAGACCGACATCCCCGTCATCGCCGCCAAGGAGGAGAGCTACACCATCGCCTCAAAGATTTTCGGCATGACGGTGAAAACCCAGCCGCAGGACACCGACAAAATCCTCGTCATCAAAAAACTTATTACCGAACACGTGGACCTGAAGGCGTTGCTGGCGCGGGCGTGAGGGGCTGGAACCATCCAAAAGCTGGCGGGAATGACTGTCGCACACTCGCGTGAGCCCCAGCGCGGGTGCGCGAGCTGTGCCAGATGACTGGATTTTTATTTCGCCGCGCTGCCACCGTTCGTCGTGTCCCGCTGAGTTGCCGTCAACGCGTCCAAGGCCACCTTGGCCGCCTGCTCCAGATCACGGCCGTCGGCGATGTCTCGGATCAAGTCGGCTTCCGCCGCCGCAAACACCTTGGCGTTGCCCGCCAGCGCCGCCTCATAGGTGCGTCCGAGGGACATGATCGCATTGCGGTAAAAGGGATGCAACCGGCCCGTCGCCAACCCGGCGCGGAGCTGCACCAGCCTCTGGCGCAGTTCGGCGGCGACCCAGGCCTCGGTCCGCGCGGAGAAAAGTTCCTCGAGATCCAACGTGACTTCGTCCTCGCCACGACGGGCCAGCCAGCGAGAACGCTCGGCGAGCCAGACCCGCGATTCGGTGGCGGTTTCGATGGCCTGCGCGGCCTGTCGGCTTTGAGCGTAAAAGCCGACCTGCCACCAGAGCTCGCGGGCCGCGTCGTCCTGAAAAAAATCCCCATAAAGCTGCGCCAGGGCGATCGCCGTGTCTTCGCCACCGAGCACCGCACGCAATAATTGTGGCCAGCGCCGCGCCGCGTCACCCGATTCGGCCTGCAAGTGGCCCAGCAACCACAGCAAGGCGAGCTGCTGGGCACGGTCCGGCGGCAGACCGCGCACTCGGCCGAGTAGTGCCACCAATGGCGGCGCGGTCTGCCCTGCCGCCTCGGCCTGCCACGCATCGAGCGCGGCTGGCCGGCCACGCGTGAGGCTCCACGCCACGCATGCATCTTCCAACCACGCCGGCACCTTCAGCCCTGGGACAGGACCGTGAAACGCGATGGCCCGCTGCATCAGTAACGCTTGGACTAGCGCGCGGCGCAGGGTTTCCGAACCGCCCAGCTCCGGCGTCCAGCACACGGCCAGACTGATGCGCCCGCCAAGCCCGGGCGTCGCACGAAACACGTCCGGACCCGACCATTTCTCTGGCAATATCAGCCACACTTCCACCGGCGAGGCAAAGCCGCCAGCGGGCAGGCTGAGCGGCGTGGCGAGTGTCTGCCAGACTTCCGTCGCCATCGCCAGCCCCGCGCGGGCGGCGTCGGCATCCACCGTTATCACCTGAAACTGCCCCGTGCGCGTGAGCGAAACGATCGGCGTGGCAAGGAGGGGCACAAGCTTGCTGGCCTCCGGCCCAGTAGTGGCGGAGGGCAAGGCTGCATCCGCTGGCGCTTTTATCGTCGCGGTCGCCGTAGGACCCGTCGGAGCCCGACCCTTGCCCGAAGCGGCGGCAGTCGGGTTCTGCGCCGCCATCAAGCCGGCCGCCAGCCCGATGACCAGCGCCAGCACCGCACTCTGGCGGATGCGTCTCACCGGCCGGAGTGTCACGGCGGGGACAGCCGAAGGGCATCGCCCTCAATGGCGATGGCCCCGAGCTTCTGCCACGCCGTCTTCAGGTCTTCGGGCATGGATTTTTGTGCCGCGAGCATCTTGTTGAGCAACCACGCCGACAGGCCGGGGATTCGGTGCACCGGCAGCGAACCGACGTAAAACTCCGCCGGTTGAAAAACAAAGCCGTCGGCCCCCTTGGCAAAATCGCCGCGCAGCTGCACGAGAGGCGCGACATCGAGGCCGGCAAGGCTGTATTGGCCGGCCATCGCGGCCTGCAGCACGCCGCCGTGCACGCGAAAATTGATCACACCCGGTGCAAGCTGTGCCGCCGTAAAAGCGGGAGCGTTCGCAGGGACGGCTGCGGCTGCAGGTTTGGTCTCTTTGGCCTTGTCTGCCGGCGTCGCGGGTTTGCCCGGCGTGGCGGTGGAGGCGGGGGGCGTGGCGGGCTTCGGTG
>JBAXLL010000264.1:0-3057 GCA_037134835.1 Verrucomicrobiota bacterium | reverse complement strand
AACGTGAACAGCCACCAGACCGACAGGCCGAGCGCACACAGCAGCGTGGTGCGCCCCGTGATGGCCGCCGTGTCGCCGTGAAACAGGTCGGCCAGGCCGGGCTTGGCCGCCGTGCTGGCCTCGGCCTGCTGCCACGCCTCCGGTTCGGGCACATGGCGGCGGATCCAGAACACGAACAGCGCGGGCAGGATGCCGATCAGAAAAACATACCGCTCGGAATGGGGCGGCAGGTTGGGAATGAGCAGGAAAACAAAGGACACCCCGATCAGGATGCCGAGGTTCACTCCCGTTTGGAGCACGGCCGCGAGCCACGGGCGCCATGCCTTGGGCCACGTCTCCGCGAGCAGCGAAGAGCCGACCGCCCACTCGCCGCCAATGCCGAGGGCGGCGACAAAACGTAAGATCATCAGCTGCCACCAAGTCTGCGAGACTGCGCACAGGCCGGTGCAGAGCGCGTAGGTGAGCACCGTGAGGGCGAGCGTGCGGCTGCGCCCGAGCCGGTCGCCGAGCCGGCCGAAGAACGCGCCCCCGAGGGCCCAGCCGATGAGAAACGCGGCCTGGATGAACGCGCTTTTTTCCTTCACCGCCGGATCCGCCGTGGTGGTTGCGCCCAGCAGCAGGGCGACAAACGGCCCGGCGACCAGCGTGTAGAGGTGCAGTTCAAGGCCGTCGAACGTCCAGCCGAGCCAGGCGGCGAGGCCCGACTTCCATTGCTGCGGGGAAATTTCCGAGAGGCGCGTGGCCTCGCGCGGTGTGGTGATAACGGGGTGGGGCGACAGGGACACGGCAGGTGAGCGTGCGCAGCGCCGGGCGGGCGGCAAGAACAGAGGTCTATACACGACACGGTAATCTTTGGTGGGAGTCCGCTGCCACGCCCGGGCGCAGCATTTCCGGGTGGTGGCCTTGAACCGGTGTTGGGCGCTCACCACGAGCGGCTGTCGGCGGGCGATTGGTAATAGTCGAGACAGGGACCTAGTGTTTGCCGCACGTCCTCGGTGAGTCGGTTCAGCTCGGCGTAGAGCGCGGGCGGGAGCGGCGTCTGCACGGCGCGGATGTTGGCCTCGAGCTGGGTGACGTTGCGCGCGCCCGCGAGCGTGCAGGTCATATCTGGATGGCCCGCGGCCCAGGCAAGTGCGAGGTCTTCCGGCGCGAGGCCGTGGGTGGCGGCGAGCGCACGCACGCCCTGCACGGCGGCAAAGGTCTCTGTCTCGCAACCGGGGCCGCCGTGCCGCGAGCCGGGCCGCTCGCCGCGAAAATGCCGGGTGCGGGCGCGCCAGGGCGGCAGGGCGTCCAGCGTCGCGTATTTGCCCGTGAGCAGCCCCTGCGCGAGCCCCATGTAGCCGAGCACGCCCACGCCGGCGCGGGCGCACGCGGGCAGGGCCTCGGCCTCGATGCCGCGTGAGAGGAGGTTGTAGGGCAGCTCGTTCAGCGCGAGCGGCACGCCGACGGCGAGGGCCTCGGCGAGCTGCCTGGGGCCGAAGTTGCTCACGGCGAGGTGGCGGACCTTGCCCTCCCGGCGCAGTGCGTCCATGGCGTGCAGCGCCTCGGCGATGCTGGGTGGGTGGCGCAGCCTGGCCTCGTCGGACGTATAGTGGCGGAGTGCGCTGGCGTTGAGCGGCCAGTGGAGCATGAAGACGTCCAGCCGGTCGGTCTGCAGCCGGGCGAGGCTGGCTTCGCAATGCCGGCGCACGTCGGCGGCATAAGCGTGGTCGGGCTGGATTTTCGTGCAGATGATGGCGGCGTCGCGCCGGCCGCGCAGGGCGTGGCCGAGGGCGGTTTCGCTGGCGCCCGCATTGTAGGTTTCGGCCGTGTCAAAAAAATTGGCCCCCAGCTCCAGGGCGCGGGCGACCACGGCGTCCACGTCTCGCTGGCTCTGCGACCCCCAGAACGCACCGCCGCCAAAGGTGAAGCAGCCGACGCCGAGAACCGGCAGCGAGAGGTCGGTGGTCCCGGCGCGGCGGCGGGGGAGGGCGAAGGACGGCATGGTGCGACCCAATCCCAAACCTCGTGCGGGCGGAATTCAATTTTCATGTCCCATGACCGGCGGTTCGGTGATCAGCCAGGAAAAGCCCTTGCCGTGTGCCGCCACCATCCCTAGCAAGCGATCTTGCTTATGCCCCGTAAAATCAAGGTCGGTCTCGTCGGTTGCGGCAACATCGCCAACCAATATGTCCTCGGCTGCCGGCGCTATGACGTCCTCGAAGTCGTCGCCTGCGCCAGCCTCAACGGCGCGAGCGCCCGCGCCAAGGCCGCCGAGCATGGCATCCAGCGCGCCTGCACCGTGGACGAGCTGCTGGCGATGCCCGACGTGGACATCGTCGTCAACCTCACCATTCCGGCCGCGCACGCGGCGATCAACGAGGCCGCGCTGCGCGCCGGCAAGCACGTCTATGCCGAGAAGCCGTTTGCGCTTAGCTCCCGCGACGGCGCGCGCGCGCTGGCGCGGGCGAAGGAAAAGGGGCTCCTCGTGGGCTGCGCGCCCGACACGTTCCTGGGCGGCGGCATCCAGACCGCGCGCAAGCTGCTCGACGACGGCGCCATCGGCCGGCCGGTGGCGGCCTTCGCCTTCATGCTCTGCCATGGGCACGAGCACTGGCACCCCTCGCCGGAGTTTTACTATGCGCCCGGCGGCGGCCCCATGTTCGACATGGGCCCGTATTATTTCACCGCGCTCATCAGCCTGCTCGGGCCGGTCGCGGCTGTGACGGGTCTGGCGCGCACCTCCATCAAGGAGCGCACCATCTCGAGCAAGCCGCTCGCCGGAAAGAAGATCAACGTCACGGTCCCGACCCACTATGCGAGCACGGCCGAGTTTGCCAATGGCACGGTCGCCTCGCTGGTGCTGAGCTTCGACGTGTGGCCCGGCCCGGTGCTCCCTCGCATCGTGGTGTACGGCACCGAGGGCACGATGGAGATCCCCGATCCGAACCGCTTCGACGGAGACGTGAGGCTGTTCCGCCCCGGTGCCAAGGAGCCGGAGGTCGTTCCCCACACGCACCTGACCAGCGCGCCTGCACCGTGGACGAGCTGCTGGCGATGCCCGACGTGGACATCGTC
>JBAXLL010000263.1:0-3058 GCA_037134835.1 Verrucomicrobiota bacterium | reverse complement strand
GGCTGATATGGCCGATACACGCCCCGGTGGACACACCTGAAAAGCGGCCGTCGGTGATGAGCGCGATGCGCTGGCCGTCCTTCACGTATTTGAGCGCGGACGTGATCTGAAACGTCTCCGGCATCCCGCAGCCGGGACCGATGCCGATGAGCACCATGACGTCGCCGGGCTTAACGCTGCCGGCTTTCACCGCGGCGATGGCGTGTGCCTCAGTGGTGAAAACCCGCGCCGGCCCTTCATGGAGAAACACCCCGTCGGCGCCGACGAGCTGGGGCGCGATGGCCGTGCTTTTCACGAGCGCGCCCTCGGGGGCGAGGTTGCCGCGCAGAAAGGTGATCGTGCTGGTGAGGCCGCGTGCCTGCGCCTGTGCCTGCGACATGATCACGTGGTCGGGGTCAATGCCATCGAGGGCATGCAGTTTTTCCCGGAGGCGCCGGCGACGCTCAGATTTTTCCCACCACTCCAGGTTTTCACCGAGGGTGCGGCCGGTGACGGTGCGGACCCCGAGCCTCAGCAGGCCGAGGTCGCGCAGGTGGAGCATCATCTCGGGTACGCCCCCGGCGAGAAAGACCTGCACGGTGGCGTAGAACTTCGGGCCGTTGGGCAGCGAGTCCACGAGGCGCGGCACGGTGCGGTTGATGTGCGCCCAGTCGTCCACCGTCGGCACGCGCAGCCCGGCGGCATGGGCGAAGGCGGGGATGTGGAGGACCAGGTTGGTCGAGCCGCCGACGGCGGCGTGGCAGACCATCGCGTTGTGGATGGAGTCGTCGGTAAGGAGGTCGCGCGTCGTGGCGCCGGCGGTGTCGAGCGCCAGGAGGGCGCGGGCGGAGCGGCGGGCAAGGTCGCGCCAGATTTCCGCACCGGAAGGCGCGAGTGCACCGTGCGGCAGCGTGAGGCCGAGCGCTTCGGCCACGACCTGGCTGGTGGCCGCCGTGCCCATGAACTGGCAGCCGCCGCCCGGCGAGCCGCAGGCGCGGCAGCCCATGTCGGAGGCGTAATCGAGCGTGACCTCGTCACGGGCAAAACGGGTGGCGAGCGACTGCACCTTGCCCGCGTCCTCGGCCTCCTCGGCCAGCAGCGTGACACCACCGGGCACGACGACGGAGGGCAGATCTGGCGAGCCGGCGACCGCGAGCAGCATGGCCGGCAGGCCCTTGTCGCAGGTGGCGACGCCGAGCACGCCGCGCCGCGAGGGCAGCGAGCGGATGAGGCGGCGCAGCACGATGGCGGCGTCGTTGCGGTAGGGCAGGCTGTCGAGCATCCCGGCGGTGCCGTTGCTGCGGCCGTCACACGGGTCGCTCACGTAGGCGGCAAACGGGATCGCGCGCGCGGCGGTGAACTCCCGGGCGGCCTCCTCCATCAGCAGGCCGACTTCCCAGTGGCCGGTATGGTAGCCGAGCGCGATGGGCGTGCCGTCGGGCGCTCGGATGCCGCCCTGCGTGCTGAGGATGAGAAACTGTTTCCCCAGCATCGCGGCGGGCGACCAGCCCATGCCCGCATTTTGAGTCCAGCCGAACAGCTCGCCGCTCGACATCTCTTTCAGCCGCGCAGGTTCGAGGGGCAGCTTGCCTTTCGGGCCGGGCGCGGTGGTCCGGAGCGCGTAGATGCCGTCGTTGCCAGAATCGAGGATGGGGTCGCGGCTCATAGGGTGGCTCAGGCGACGGTGTTCACCAGCGTGCCGATGCTGGCGATGGTGATGCGGATCTCGTCGCCGGCGCGCAGGGTGAAGCTGTCTTCCGGCACGATGCCGGTGCCGGTCATCAGAAACGCACCCTGCGGGAAGGAGTTGTCGCGGAAGAGGAACTCCCCGAGTTCGGCAAAGGTGCGCTTGATCTGGCTGATGGTCGTGCTGCCGTTGAAGACGGCGGCGCCGCTGCGGCGGATTTCGATGGCGATGGCCGTGGTCGGTGGCAGCGCGTCACCTGTGACCAGAATGCACGGCCCGAGCGCGGCGGAGCGGTCATAGACCTTTGCCTGCGGCAGGTAGAGCGGGTTTTCGCCCTCAATGTCGCGCGAGCTCATGTCGTTGCCGATCGTGTAGCCGAAAATTTTGCCATTTTTGTTGAGCGCGAGCGTCAGCTCCGGCTCGGGGACGTTCCATCTGGAGTCACCGCGGATGCGGACGGTCGTGCCGGGCGCGGCGACGCGGGGCGGGGTGGCCTTGAAAAACAGCTCGGGGCGCACGGCGTTGTAAACGAGGTCATAGAAGGTGCCGCCGCCGGCATCCTTTGACTCCTCCATGCGCGCGGTGCGGCTGCGGAGATAGGTCACGCCGGCGGCCCAGACCTCCTGTGTGCCGATGGGGGCGAGGAGTGCGCCGGGCGCGGCGGCGGGCTTGGCGGTATCCCAAGCACGGCGGACGAGCGCGAGCGGATCGTCTGCGGTGAAGATGTCATCAATGGACAGCGGCGCGGCGGGACGCTTGAAAGCGCCGTTCTGCGCAAGGAGGAGGCCGGTGGAGTCGGAATAGACGTGGAACATGGGCGGAAAGGGAAGGGTGAGGCAGTGGGATGAGAAAGAAAATAATGGAGCGACGGTTATGCAAGCGTGGCGCGGGCGTGGTTGTCGAGCAGGCAAGTTGCGGGGTGGTGATGCATTTTGACGTTTAATGGGTGGAGTGCGCTGTCCCGGCGCGCGGCTCGTATTTCCCCAAATGTGTCACTATAAGTTGCCACTCATCCAGGTCATGGTCGGTGGCATTTCTCGGTTGAGTGTGGTGAAGGAGAACCCGAAGGTCTGCCCGTCATGGCCTCCATCCGTCTTGCCACGCAGCAGCTCCGCCGTCGTCTCGGCCCGCGGGTGACGTGCTCCGATGATGCGCGGTTCCGCGCCTCGTTTGACGGGAGCAAGCTGTCGTTTTTGCCCGACGCGGTCATCCGGCCGCGCCACGATGCGGACATCGCTGCGGTGCTGGCTCTGGCCAACCGGCACCGCGTGCCGGTGACGGTGCGCGGTTCCGGTACGTCGCTGACTGGCTCGGCCTCGCCGCTGCGCGGTGGGTGGGTGCTCGATCTTTCCGGTTGGAAGCGCATCCGCGTGGATGCCGCTGCCGGCATCG
>JBAXLL010000262.1:0-3061 GCA_037134835.1 Verrucomicrobiota bacterium | reverse complement strand
CCAGTGACCGCCGTGGCGTCCCCGTCGGCCGTGGTGCCCGTGGCCCCGGTTCCCCCGTTGCCGCTGGCCACATTTCCCCTGCCGGTGACCAGTCCGGTTGCTCCCGCCGCTGCGGTCACGGTCACCCCTGCGCCGCCTCCGGCCGCAACGGTGTCCCCACTCGTTCAAGCGTCACCTGCCCTTCCGGCCGCGCCCGTCGTCGCCAGTGTGCCGCCGCCTGTGGCGGTCGTGGCGACGGCACCTCCGGTGGTGCCGGTCCCCGCGCCGGTCCCACCGCCGGCCGCGCCGGCAACGCCCAAGCCTGACCCGCGTGCGACTGCGGTGATTGACGCGTTGCGCGTCAACACGGTCTCCTCCGCCAACACACGCGCGGTCCTGAATAATCAGGTGTTCAAAGTCGGCGACGTGGTGGACCGCACCCTCGGCCTCCGGCTTACGCAAATTGCCCAGCACAAACTTACCTTCACCGATCCGGCCGGTTTGGAATATGTAAAGGAATTCTGAACAAACGATTTTAAGCGCGGCTATCGTCAAAAAACCATCGTCATTGGCACCGTGGAATTACTGTAAGCTTTGCCACTCGCACTGATTCGAAAATATGGCAAAAAGGCAACGGATGCTCAGCGCTTGGTTGCCTTTCCACCACCTGACCATCTCAGCGTCTCACCCCCAAAAACCGGGCTATCCGAAGTCCCTTGTGACCATCGGCACATCAGGAAGCGGCGGCTGGATTTGGGCCTGTTCCAACGGCAGGCAGCCGCTCAAATCGGGGTGGATGAGGGCTCTGTTTGGGGCCGGGAAAAGCGCGGGACTAATCCCGAACTTCGGCATCTGCCGGACATCATTAGGTTCCTCGACTACAATCCCTTGCCTGAACCCGCAGACGTCCCGGCTCGGCTCGTATGGGCTCGCTCCAGTCGTGGGATGGACCGGGTGGCGTCGGCCCGGTTAATTGGCATTGATCCTTCGACTCTGGCCCGATGGGAAACCGGCCGCAGAAAAGCCCTCTGGCCGGCATCTGGACGCTCTTAAATTGCTGCTCAAAGCACCCCCATAAACCGAAAAGGCAACGAATCCTTTTGGCCGACCATTCGTTGCCTTTCTACCACCTTCCAACTCGGCTCAACTAATCCCGCCCTCAACCCATTTTGGCTGGTTTTGGCTATTGGCAAGAGCCAGAAAGCTGGCATGAAGATTCGTTGTCTGTTGCAGGACAAAAGCCCCCAACTACCGCACCCGGATTCTTTTTCACTGCGGTAAACTCAAGATGCTGCCTGTCCTTCAGCCTTCATCCACCCACTAAGAAAGCGGAAGAACCGAAAATGTCCTTCAGCCGCTGTTGCCGATACTCGAATATGCGTTCGACATCGCGACGCACAAACAGCCAGTGGACCAACGCACCACCGCGCGGGCGATAGCGCACGCGATCCAGGCAGAGCGTGCCGCCATCCCGTTCCTCGAAGGTGTGCGTGTGATGCCACAAGGTGTAAGGGCCGCTCAGTTGCACGTCCACGAACCGGTGCGGCGGATCCCACTCGGTGATTTCCGTGCGCCAGCGGATGGGAAGACCGTGAACGGTGATTCGATAGTCAATCAGCGTGCCGGGACGCAAGATGATCGGCGACGGTGTGAGGACTTCGAACTTCAGCCAGGGAGGCGTGAGGGTTTGCAGGTTGCGCGCCTCGGCGAAGAAGGGGAAGACTTCGCTGCGCGGGCGCGGAACGCAGGTTTCGGATTGGAAGCTAAACTCTTTCATGTGGGGTGCCCCGCTCAAAGCCGGGTTTTGATGCCGCAGGCGCGCATCACGCACCAGCCCCGTAGCGCCTCGAACCCGACGAATACCCCCGCCGCCAGCAACCCCAACCCCAGCCAGACGGAAACCGTGAAGCCAAAGCCCGCGCCGACCAGCAGCACCAGCGCGCCGAGTCCACGGACGAGTCGGCCCGGGTTGTCAATGTTGCGGGAGAAGAACGGTTTCATCGTTTCACTTTCTTGGCGGGCTTGCGCAGGTCATCCAACGCAGAGTAGAGCTGCGCCAGATCATTCATTTGCACTGCGCCGATTTTTTCCAAAGCGTCGCGATACGCGGGCATGGCGCGTCCTCCGACGACGAGCGTGACCTCAGGCGGCAGTAACTCGTGCAGTCGCGTCAACTCGCCTTCCAGCCGCGGGTCGTCTTCTGGATAGACCAGGCTCAACGCCACGGCACGGGCGCGATGCTGGCGGGCCGCACCGGCAATTTCCGCCGCCGGCAGGCTGGCGCCGAGGTAGGTAACGTGCCAGCCGAGATTCGCTGCAGCCGCACCGACGAGCAGCGCGCCGAGTTCGTGGATCTGTCCCGCCGGTGTCGCAACCACCAGCACGGGCGCGCTCTCCGTTCCAGCGAACGGTTTGGCCGCGTGCCCGAGGAAAACCCGAAGCACTGCGCTGGCAAAATGTTCATGCGCCGCAGTGATGGTGCCGTCACGCCACAAATCGCCCATGGTCTGCGCAAGCGGCGCGACGACACGTTGCAGCAACCCCTGCGCGCCCAGGTCAGTCCCAGCACGCTTCAACGTCGCTTCCAGCGCGCGGGCGTCGAGCGACTTCACTGCGGCGATGCATTCATCGAGGAACGTGTAAGCCGTAGGAACGGCAGGCGCAGCGGCCCGCGACCGAGAAGCTTGGGCGTTGGTGTCGTGGGACTCCTTGGCCAGTTCGCGCAATTTCTCCGTCGGCAACTTCGCGACGTGTCCGATGCTATGTCCGCCCTGCGTGAGGTCGCGGAGCAGACTCAGCCGCTCGATTTGCTCATCCGAATACAGGCGGCGGTTTGTCCCGGTGCGCTCTGGCTCCACCGCGCCGTAGCGCTTCTCCCATATCCGAATGACGTGCGCGCTCAATCCGGAGCGCCGGGCAACTACTTTGATTGCTAGATGGGCTTCAGCCATACTTAGACAAGATTGATACAGGTCGCTTTTTATGCAAGTCAGTAATTCCAGATTGCTGCGGAATATCCAATCAACCTAAAACGCGCAGTTGGGCGGACGTGGCATTTCGCTAGGCTTGTGCTGGGCAGAGG
>JBAXLL010000261.1:0-3063 GCA_037134835.1 Verrucomicrobiota bacterium | reverse complement strand
TGGTGGACCCTAGCGGGTTCGAACCGCTGACCTCCTCAATGCCATTGAGGCGCTCTACCAACTGAGCTAAGAGCCCGTGACCAAACAGGAGGGTCAAAATCGGGTTTTGCCCGGCGAACGCAAGCGGTTTTTTCGTCGGAGTTGGGATGGGGCGGAGCGCCGCGGGCCGGCGCGTCCCTCCTCAGCCCCCGTCGCGCATCGTGAAGAGCACCGTATGACCGACCGGCTGCCCGGTAGGCGTCGGGCCGAGTGCGCGCATGGCCCAAAAAGCAGCGATCACAGATTTGTCGAAGGCATCATTACCCGAACCCTCGACGATACGCACTTCGGCGACCGAGCCATTCGCATTGAGCCGAAACGCCACCCGGGCGTGCAACAGGTCGCTCAGCCCGTCGGGCTTGACATGGGCCTCGCGCAGATGCGCGACGAGCAAAGAAAAATAGGTGTCGAGCTCGGAAGCCTGCTCGCGTTCCAGCGCCTGGCCCCCTGCACCACCCTTCATGTTGGCCGTTGAACCGCCGACCACACCGGCGGCGATGCCCTGGGCGCTGATGTGCTGAACTTTTACAGGACCGGGCGCCGCGGCACCCGGCTTCTGGGGCGTCGTCACTTTGGCAGGCGCGGTAGACTTGACGGACGTGGCGGGTGCCGGGGTTTTGATGACAACCGGAGTCTTGGCCGACACCTTGGCCGGAGACTGCGGCGTGACGGGCGCAGCCACGGGTGCCGGCGCAGCGACCGGCTGAGCTGGAACCGGCCGTGGCAGCGGGGTGAATTTCACCCCGCTGGGATCGCCCAGGGCGGGTGCAACCCGCGCGCCAACATTGTCACCCCCGCCGGCGACCAACTCAAATATATGTGGCGGCTCGCGGACGGCCTTTTCTGCAGCCCATGCCGTCAGCAAGACGAGCGCAGCGACCGCCCCATGCAAGGTGGCTGAAAGCATGAATGCGTTGGGTGAGTGAGCGGTCATGGTCGAAGCCGTCAAGGATGCGACGGTCGAGGCGGCGGTTTCTTAGCGGGAAGTCTGGGTATCAACACTGATGGAGTGAAGCTTGTTTTTTTCCAACTCGGCCCAGATCTGTGCCATTTTTTGCCACGGGGTGGTGGCCTCACCGCGCAAACGGATGACTGGCGGCTTGGGCTGGGCCGCCAGCATCGCCAACTCCCGCGAAAGCTGGGCGAGGGTCAGCATTCGGGACCCAAGGCTGATGCTACCGTCGGCTTTGACAGTGAGATTCTCAAATATTTGGTTGGGGTCGGGTTGCGCCTGCGGGAGCTTGTCCACCACCGGCAGGTTCACCTGCATCGACTGCTCGTTCTGGTTGATCAGCGGGGTGGCGATCATGAAAATGATCAGCAACATGAACCCGAGGTCGATCAGGTTGGTCACGTTCAGCTCCGCGATGGGTTGCGCGGAGCGCGGGCGGCGAAAATTCCGGGCCATGGGAAAGGAGAGATTGGTTAAGGGTTATCGCTTAATGCTTGTTTCTTGTTTGGTAGAGCGAGCACGAGCGGTGCGAAGCGATGCACCAAGGATGCGTCGAAGCGCGTCGCACTCGGCGAGCAGACCTTCGAGCAAAGCCTGTTTCATCAATCCGCTACGGCCGAGCACGCGCAGCCAAATGGAAGTTTCGTTCAATTCTTTCACGGCGATGCGCAGCTTGTGGATGAAGTCGGCACGGCTTTCTGCCGAGCGCGCCTCGGAATAGTTGGGCGCCCCGATGTCCCTGAGTGCAATATTTGGCCGGCAATGTGCCGCCCCGCCAACGACCCTCCCAGCTGGTTGGCCAAGGCGATGATCCGCACCGCAAATTCCACCAGCCTTTCCTCCAAGGCCTCGGCTGACATCGGGGCGGTTGCTTTGTCTGCGGACATAGAAAATAAGCGTTAAGCAATAACCAACAATCATTTCTGATCATTTGCTCTCCAGTTCCAGCCGGTCGGCCAGCGAGCTGGCGTAGTTTTCGAGTTCCGTAATCATCTGGCGCGTATTGCCAAGCAGTAGGTTATAGCCGAAGACCGATGGGATCGCCACGATCAGACCCGCAATGGTCGCAAGCATCGCCCCCGAAACGCCCGGGGCGAGCGTCTGGATGCCCGCCGCCTGCTGCGTGGCCACCGAACTAAACGCCTCCATCACGCCCCACACCGTGCCGAGCAGCCCGATGAAGGGCGCGCCGGAAACGATGCTCGCGAGGAAAATCATGCTGGCCTCGTAACGCAGTGTCTGGCGCGCAATGGCGCGCTGGATGGCGTTTTCCGCGTGCTCGAGCCGGGCGCGGGAATCTTCCTTGCCCTGCGCCTTGCTGATTTCCGCCGCCCGCCAGTAGGCCTCGACTGCATCGGCAAACAAATCGGCGTAGGGAATCGAGCGCCGCTTGCGCAATGACTCCGGCAGGTCGAGCAAGGTCGGCTGGTCGCGCAGGTGCGCCTCGAAGGCATGGTTGAGCGAGCGCAGCCGCTTCAGCTCAAAATGTTTCCCAAACATGATCGTCCACGCCAGCAGGCTGAAAATGCCGAGGCCGGCGACGATGACCTTGTCAATCGTGTCGCAGCGGTTGAAGACATCAATGATGTTGCTGGTCGCAAGGACGGGAGAAAAAAGTGGCAACGCGGGCATGGGCGAGTGTGGGCGTTACAGTTGGCCGCTTTCGTGCGCGCGTCCAACGGAAAACGCGCCAGCCGGTGTGTGCACGTGAATCTGTTTGCATCGCGGCGCGTGGAGTTTTCGCTCGGCTTCCGTCTCCGCACCATGTTTCGCACCCGCGCCCTTCAGGAACTTCGTGCGGCCTCCGCCCGCCGCGCCGCGCCGCGGCGAGTTTTCGTCGGACTCGACGGCTTTGTGGACACCATCGTGACCCCGGTCGCGCAACGGGCCGGGCCGGGAGAAAACTTCACTCCTTTCGCGAGTCTCGCCAGCTTCGGGCAGCGCATCGTCGGCGCCGCCGGCCATGGCACTAACATCGAGCTGCACCCGCGCCTCGACAAGCTCGGCGGCAACGGCCCCATCCTCGCCGCCGCCCTCCTCGCCCAGGGTGCAACCGTCACCTGCGTCGGGGC
>JBAXLL010000260.1:0-3094 GCA_037134835.1 Verrucomicrobiota bacterium | reverse complement strand
CTGAGCGAGGTCTCGGTCTTGGTGGTCGACCACCAAGACCGAGACCTCGCTCAGTCTTAATGCCACGTTTCACTTGCGCGGTCTCGGCAGCGGTTCGACGGCCTTCAACAACAGCCGCTTTGGCGCGACTGGCAGCTTTTTTTCGCTGCGCGGCGACCTCTCGGAGACGCGCGAGTTGCCCGGTGGTTTTCAAATGTTTGGCAAAGCGCAGGGTCAGCTTGCGAGCCAGCCGCTGCTGAGCGCCGAGCAGTTCAGCGCCGGCGGTCTTGGTACTGTGCGCGGCTATCTCGAAGGTGAGACGGCCGGCGACCACGCCATTTTCGGCTCGGCCGAGCTGCGCAGCCCGCCGCTCGCGGCCCGCGTTGGCCTCAAAGACGCCGACTGGCGCGTGTATGTTTTTGCCGAGGGGGGCTGGCAAACTCTCATCAAACCGTTGCCCGGCCAGGCCGCCCATTTCGAGCTGGCGAGTGTCGGTCTTGGCACGCGCTTGCATGCGGCCGACCATTTCAACCTCTCGCTCGACGCGGGGTTTCCGCTGCTCGACGCGTCGACTACCCACGCGGGCGGCTGGGCGCTAACGTTCCGCGTCTGGGCCGAGTACTGAGCCACTTGGTCGTAACCATCTTTTCAACCTTCCACCGTATGTCTCTGACCCACTTCACCGCCGCCGCCAAATTGTTCCCGCGCCTGCTCGCTGCCGCGCTGCTCGCGCTCGCCACCTCCGCCTCCGCGCACGCGGAGACTTGGTGGGATTCCGCTTGGACGCTTCGTAAGTCCATCACGGTGGACACGACGACCACCGGCACGGCCATCGCCGACTCGATCGGAGCGACGCCGGTGCTAATCCGGCTGCACGATGGCAACTTCACCTTCGGCGCAGCCAAAGAGGATGGCGGTGACCTGCGGTTTGTTGCGGAGGATGACAAGACCGCGCTCGCCTACCACATCGAGAAATATGATGCCACGCTCGGCGAGGCCTACGTTTGGGTGAAAATTCCCGAGCTCAAGCCTGGCGCGAAAACCACGATCCGCCTTTACTACGGCAACGCGAGTAACAAAGCGATGCGGGCCGACGACCCGAAAGGCACCTATGACGCCGACACCGTGCTGGTGTGGCATCTCGTCGAGAAGGCCACCCCGGCCGTGGACGCCAGCGGCAATGGCAACAACGCCACCAATCCCGGCACCAGCGCGGACGGCGCGATGATTGGTGGCGGGCTCCGGCTCGACGGTAAAGGCTCGGTGGGTCTACCGGTCGCGCCCTCGCTCGCGTGGACGGCCGGTGGGGCAATGACCTGGAGCGCGTGGGTCAAACCCGCCGCGTTGCAGGCCAACGCCGTCATCTTTAGCCGCCGCGACGGCGCGACCTCGTTTGTCATCGGGATGAACAACGGAGCGCCCTTCGTTGAGGTCAACGGTACGCGTAGCCCGGCTGGCGCGGCCGTCGCGCCGGCGAGTTGGCACCATCTCGCGGTCGTAGCTAGCGGAGGCCAACTTGCGCTGTTGCTCGACGGCGAGCCCTACGCGACGTTGAACGCCGCGCTGCCGGCGTTGAGCACTGCCGCCCAACTCGGCGCGGCGACCAACGGCTTCGTTGGCGAAGTGGACGAGCTGGAAATTTCCAAGGTCGCACGTCCCGCAGGTTTCATCAAATTCGCCGCGCTCACGCAGGGCGGCGGCGACAAGGCGGCCAAGCTTCTTGTCTTCAGCGCGGAGGAGCAGCCGAAAGACTGGCTGGCCTTTCTAAAGACCGGCTATTTTGGCATCATCCTCAGTTCGCTCACCGTGGACGGCTGGGTCGTCATCTGCATTCTCATGGTGATGGCGGCCATCAGCTGGTTCGTGATGATCAACAAGGTCAGCTACCTCAACAGCCTCAGCCGCGGCAACAAGGCCTTCCTGAAGGAGTGGAATCATATCTCGACCGATCTCACCTCCATTGATCTCGGCGATCCCGACCAGGCGAAGAGCCTCGGCGGCCGCGTGGATGCTGCTGGCCAGAAGGCGCTGCGCCGCTCGACTGTCTTTCGTATTTACCACATCGGGGCAGAAGAAATCCGCCACCGCCTTAAGGCCGACCGGAGTGACCGTGTGCTCTCGGCCCGTTCGATTCAGGCCATCCGCGCCAGTCTTGACGGTGGCCTCGTGCGCGAGACGCAAAAGCTCAACCGCATGATCGTGTTGCTCACTATTGCGATTTCCGGCGGACCGTTCCTCGGCCTGCTCGGCACCGTGGTGGGTGTAATGATCACGTTCGCCGCCGTTGCCGCCGCTGGGGAGGTCAACGTCAATGCCATCGCGCCCGGCATCGCCGCCGCGCTTCTGGCGACGGTCGCCGGCCTCGCGGTCGCGATTCCGGCGCTCTTCGGCTACAACTACATCGTCACCCGCATCAAAGATGCGACAGCCGACATGCATATCTTCATTGATGAGTTTGTGACCAAAATGGCCGAGTATTACGCAGAGCCGTCGCAGCGCAGTTCTCCCCTCACTCGCGCGCCGTTCGCTCCCAGCGATCCACGCAAATAAACCCCGGAATCGCCGCCCATGAAACTTCAAGAAGACAAGCCCTACGACGACATCAACATCACGCCGATGCTTGATCTGGCGTATGTGCTGCTCGTCATCTTCATCCTCATGTGCACCGCATCGGTGCAGGGGTTGAAGGTCAACCTGCCCCGCGCCAGTGCGGGCAAGCCACTTTCCGCACCTAAGACCAAGGCCGTCACCATCAAGGAAGACGGCACCATCGTGCTCGACACCATTCCCGTTACCCTCGCTGAGCTCGAGCAGCGCCTCGCCGCGCAGAAGGCACAGACGCCGGAATTTCCCGTCGTCGTGAAAGGTGCGGGCCTTACACAATATCAGGGCGTGATGGATGTGCTCAGCGTACTCGGCAACCTCGGCATCACGCAGGTCGGCCTCGCGACCACCAAGGCACCCGGCCAGTGACCCTCCAATCGCCATGAGCCAGCACGACCAGGACAACGAGCAAGATGGGCGCGGATTTTTCCAGCGTTTCTGGTGGCTCATGGTCGTGGGCGCGGTCGTGGCCGTGGTCGCTGGCGTGGTTATCCGCCAGCTCGCCACGCAC
>JBAXLL010000259.1:0-3097 GCA_037134835.1 Verrucomicrobiota bacterium | reverse complement strand
GTTCAGAACGGCTGATTTTTCAGCCGCAGCCGGCGAGCTATGCCAAACTGCCCGGGTTGCTGACCGTCCCGGCCGCCGATGGCACGCCGCTCGCCGTGCTGCATCTGCCCAACCCGGTGGCGCAGTTCACGCTGGTTTATTTTCATGGTAACGCCGAGGACTTGGGCGACTGCGAGCCGCTGTTGCGCATGTGGCAGGACGCGGGGTTCGCGATCCTGGTGTTTGATTATCGCGGCTATGGGCGCAGCGGAGGCAAAGCTACGGAGCAGAATGTCTATGCCGACACGCGGTCGGTCATGGCCTATGCGCGGGCGAACCTCGGCGTGACGCCGGAGCGGTGCATTGCGGTCGGTCATTCCGTCGGCGGCGGGCCGGCCGTCGAGTTCGCGGTGCGCGAGCCTGTGGCGGGATTGGTGCTGGTGAGCGCGTTCAGCAGCGCATTTCGGGTTTCGATTCCGGTAAAAATCCTGCCGTTTGACCATTTCGACAATTTGGCCAAGATCGGCCAGGTGCACGCGCCGGTGTTGCTGGTGCAAGGCACGGCGGATGAGGTTGTCCCGTTTTCGCATGGCAGGGCGCTGTTCGCCGCCGCGTCGGAGCCGAAACGGGCCGTCTGGATTGAGGGCGCGGGACATAACGACCTCTTCGACGTTGCCAGCGACCGAATATTACGCGAGCTGACGGCCTTTGCGACGGCATTGCCCGTGAGGCCATGAGCATGCCGGAGGGGCTTTTGCGGTAATTGACATTTCCGTGGGAACCTTCAGGGTGTCCCCTACGTCACACACCTCGCATGGCTGAAACCAACAATGACAAGAAGCGCCGTCCCCTGAAGGCCCTACCGCCCGACGGCTTCCAACCCAAGCTGCTGCTGATCTGGCTCGCGATCGGCCTCGCCTTGGGCGGCCTGCTGTGGTTCAGCCCCGGCCGGATGAAGGCGCCGCAAGAGTTGACCGTACATGAGGTGTTGATGAAGGCAAGGGAGCACAAGGTGGAAGAAATGACCATGCGGCCCGATCCCTCGTCGGGCGGACGTTCGACCTTTCAGGTCTCCGGCGTGTTTACAGGCGATGGCGGCAAGTTTCACGCCGCCGGCACGATGCCGGATACCATGATCACCGAGCTCCAGGAGCTGGGCATCAAGGAGGAGCCGGATGTCAACATCTGGACCAGTCGGTTCATCACGGCGGCGATTTTGTTGGGGCTGCCGCTCTTCATCTACTTTGCCTTCATCCGCCAGCTCAAGGCCGCCGGCAAGGGTGCGCTTAGCTTCGGCAAAAGCCGCGCCAAAATGATGACGCGCGACCGTGAGAAATTCACCTTCGCCGACGTCGCCGGCTGCGACGAGGCCAAGGAGGAGATCTCCGAGGTCGTCGAGTTCCTCAAAGACCCGAAAAAATTTACCAAAATGGGCGGGCGCATTCCGAAGGGCATGCTCCTCGTCGGTCCGCCTGGTACGGGTAAAACGCTCCTTGCCAAGGCTGTCGCCGGCGAGGCCGAGGTGCCGTTCTTCTCCGTCTCCGGTTCGGACTTCGTGGAGATGTTCGTCGGGGTCGGCGCGAGCCGCGTCCGCGACATGTTTGAGCAGGGCCGCAAGAGCGCGCCGTGCATCATCTTCATTGACGAGATCGACGCCGTGGGCCGGCAGCGCGGCGCGGGCATGGGCGGCGGCCACGACGAGCGCGAGCAGACGCTGAACTCGCTCCTCGTTGAAATGGACGGTTTCGACACCTCCGAGGGCGTTATCATCATGGCGGCGACCAACCGGGCCGACGTGCTCGACGGCGCGTTGCTGCGGCCGGGTCGCTTCGACCGTCAGGTCAATGTTGACCTGCCCGACATCATCGGCCGGGAGCAGATCCTGCGGGTCCACGCCAAGAAAATCAGCCTCGCCGAGGATGTGAGCCTCAGTGTGGTCGCGCGTGGCACCCCTGGTCTGTCCGGTGCCGACCTGGCCAATCTCCTCAACGAGTCCGCGCTCCTCGCCGCCCGCCGCAACAAGAAGAAGGTCGAGATGATTGATGTGGATGACGCCCGCGAGAAGGTGCTGTTCGGCCGGGAGCGCCGCCGCGTCATGGACGACGGGGAGAAACGCCTCGTTGCCTGGCACGAGGCCGGCCACGCCATCGTGCAGGCCGTGCTCGACGACGGCACGGTGCCCGTCCACAAGGTTACGATCATCCCGCGTGGCCAGAGCCTCGGCAGCACGACCTACATTCCGACGAAGGACATCCTCACCCGTGGCATGAAGAAATTTCTCGACCAGATCGCGATGGCGATGGGCGGGCGCATCGCGGAGGAGCTCGTCACCGGCGACCTCAGCAACGGGGCCTATGGTGACATCAAGCACGCGACCAAGATCGCCCGCGCCATGGTGTGCGATTATGGCATGAGCCCGCTCGGCCCGGTCGCGATGGCGGACAACTCCGACACCATTTTCCTCGGCCGTGACATCACGCGCTCGCAGCATGTGAGCGAGGAGACCGCCCGGAAAATTGATGCCGAGGTTTCCCGTATCATCACCGAGCAATACGCCCGGGCGAAGGAAATCATCACCGAGCGCCGCGATGCGCTGGACAAAATCGCCGCCGCGCTCATTGAGAACGAGACCCTTGAGGGCAGGCATGTGCTGGAAATATTGCAGCATGGGGAGATCAGGTCGCCCATCGTGACCGTCATCCCGCCGGCCCGCTCGGGCGATGGCAAGGGAGCTGCCCCCAGCAAGCCGGCCGTGAAGTCCGCACCCGAGCCGCTCGGCGGGACGCCTTCGCCGATGCCGGCGTGATCGGATTAGGGCGCGGGCGTCTCCGCCCGCTCCTAAATCACATTGCGGGCGAGGGGGGCTCGCGTTCCCATTTCCCCATGCCTGCTTTCTCCGCCCTCGGCCGCCGCGCCCGCCCGCCGACCATCGCGCGCCTCATGTCGCTCGCGCTAGACAACCCGCGCCTGCTCTCGCTTGCCGCCGGGTTTACCGACAACCGCACGCTGCCGGTCGCCGCGGTGCAGTCCGCCGTCACCGCGCTCGCGGCGTCGTCCGGCGAGCCGGAGTGGCTGCAATACGGTGCGAACCAAGGCCCTCCACGTCTCCCTGAGCTAC
>JBAXLL010000258.1:0-3100 GCA_037134835.1 Verrucomicrobiota bacterium | reverse complement strand
GTGCCGAGCCGGTGGTCGTCACAGAATTTGGTGACCGGCTCGCCGCGCACCAGCTCCATCACGAAAAATGGCCGGCCCGCCGGCGTGGCGCCGGCGTCGAGCACCTGCGCGATGTGCGGGTGGGCCATGAGCGCGAGCGCCTGTCGCTCAGCCTCGAAGCGTGCTACCACCTCCTCGGTATCCATGCCCAGCCGGACGATCTTGAGCGCGACCATTCGCTGCACCGGCTCGGTCTGTTCCGCGCGAAACACGATGCCACGGCCGCCCTCGCCAATTTTTTCCACGCGCTTGTAGCGCCCGATGACTCTCCCCGGCCCCTCACCGAGCCCCGCCTTGGCCGTGACCGGCCCGGCGACTGTCTGATCGCGCAGGCAGCGCTCGGCGTAATCGCGCAACCGTCCCTCGACGGCGGCGTGCAGGGCGGCGTCGCCGGCACAGGCCGCGGCGACAAAGGCGGTGCGCTCCTCGGGCACCAACCGCTCCAACGCTTGCTGGAAAATGGCCTCGGCCTGCGCGCCGGGCGATGGCGTCGGGACACTCATGGCCGGACGGGGCGGCGATCTTTCCGCCGCAAAATTTCAAAAATGGTCATGATGTCGCGCATGCCCGAAAACTTGCTTTGCATGGCAAGGGATGTCCATGCCGGAAAACATCCGGGCCGGGCTTGGGCCGCCCATTTTCGCCCTTCCGCGTTTCCGTGTTAAGCAGCCTGGCTTCGCATCGTCCGGCTTCCGACTCCTGGCTCCTTCGCTCCTGACTCCGGGGATTGCTCCCCCTCCGCGTTCTTTGCGAACTCCGCGTTGAAATTCAGGCGGCCGCGCCGCAGCATTTCTTATATTTCTTGCCGCTGCCGCAGGAGCACGGATCGTTGCGGCCGAGCTTCGGTGTCTCGCGGCGGACGGTCTTGCCGGGGGCGTTGGCCGCGCCGGTGTAGACCCAGCGGCCGTCCTCGCGCCCGAACACCGCGACCTCGTGGTGCTCGCGCTCCTGACCCTCGGTCTTGAAGCGGGCGGTGAACTCGACGAATCCAACCGTGTCCGCCGGACCGCCCTGCTCGGTGCGATGGATGGTGAGGCCGAGCCACTCGGAGCTCTCGGCCCAGCGCTTCGCATCATCCGGGGCAAAATCTTTCCTCTGCTCGACGGAAAGGGAGCTGGCGAGGTGCGGGTAGCCGCGGGTGACGTAGGCGCTGTAGCGCGAACGCATCAGGGCCTCGGCCGTCGTCGCCGGGGTGCCAGCGATGATGGGGCCGCAGCAGGCTTCAAGGGAGAGACCGGAACCACAGGGACAGTTGCTCATGGACGGCGTTTATCGGCAGCAAGGAGACGGCGCGCAATCCCCGAAAATGGGAACGCACTCAGACGAGCTCACCGCTTGAGCGCCGCCGCGATGCGGGTGAGGGCAGTCTCGACGTTTTCCCGGCTGTTGAAGGCGCTGATGCGCACGTGGCCTTCGCCGCACTTGCCGAAGCCAGCACCGGGGGTGCAGACGACCTGCGCCTGATTGAGCAGCAGGTCGAAAAACTCCCAGGAGTCGCGGCTCACATTGATCCAGATGTAGGGCGCGTTGTCGCCCCCCACGCAGCTAAAGCCGAGCTTGGTGATGGCGGCGCGGATGAGCGCAGCGTTGCCGAGGTAGAAATCGGTCATGGCGCGCACCTGCTGCTGGCCTTCGGGGGTGAAAATGGCGGCGGCGGCCTTCTGGATGGGATAGGCGACGCCGTTGAACTTCGTCGTGTGGCGGCGGTTCCAGAGGGCGTGGACGGGGTGGGCCTGGCCCGCGGCATCGTAGGCCATGAGCGACTTGGGCACGACCGTGTAGGCGCAGCGTGTGCCAGTGAAGCCTGCCGTCTTGGAGAAGCTGCGGAACTCGATGGCCACGTCCCGCGCACCCTCGATTTCGTAGATGCTGTGCGGAATCGCGGGGTCGCGGATGTAGGCCTCATAGGCGGAGTCGTAGAGGATTACGGCCTGGTTAACCTTGGCGTAGGCGACCCAGGCGGCGAGCTGCGCGCGCGTGGCGATGGCCCCGGTGGGGTTGTTTGGGAAGCAAAGATAGATGAGGTCGGTGGCGACGGTCGGAACGGCGGGGACGTAGCCGTTGGCGGGTGTGCTGTCGAGGTAGGTGACGCCGACATAGCGGCCGTCCACGTTGCCGCCGGTGCGGCCGGCCATGACGTTGGTGTCAATGTAGACGGGATAGACGGGATCGGGAATAGCGAGGCGGGTGCCGGCGGTGGCAAAGATTTCCTGGATGTTGCCGCAGTCGCACTTCGCGCCATCGCTTACGAAAATCTCGTCGGCCTCGATCGGACAGCCGCGCGCAGCGTAGTCGTGCCCCTGGATGGCCTCGCGGAGAAACGCGTAGCCCTGCTCGGGGCCGTAGCCCTTGAACGTGGCGCGCACCGCCATCTCATCGGTCGCAGCGTGGAGCGCGGCGGAGCACACGGACGGGAGCGGCTCGGTCACGTCGCCGATGCCGAGGCGGATGACGGGCTTCGTCGGGTTGGCCGTGGTGTAGGCCGTCACGCGTTTGGCGATGTCGGAGAAGAGATAGGAAGCCTTGAGCTTCAGGTAATTTTCGTTGATGCGGATCATGGGAAGGGATACGGCGGGAAAAAAGGCGGCACCGGCGCCCGCGTGCGGGCGACACCGGGGCCGTCCACAGCGAAGCTGAGGTGAAGAGAAAACCTTGAGCTAACGCCGCCGGGCCGCTTGATTCAAGCCCCGCGTTGCCGCGCATAACCTCCCTGCCCCCTCCCATGCAAACCATAACCGCCATCTCCGAGATGCAAACCCAGGCGCAAGCCCTACGCACGCAAGGCAGGAGGATCGCGCTGGTGCCGACCATGGGCGCGCTACACGAAGGGCATCTCAGCCTCGTGCGCCTCGCCGCCACGCGCGCCGACGTGGTGGTGGTCTCCCTCTTTGTGAACCCGACGCAGTTTGGGCCGAGCGAGGATTTTGCCCGTTACCCGCGCGAGCTGGAGTCCGACCTCGCCAAGTGTGCGGCGGCCGGCGCGCACCTCGTTTTCACCCCGGCCTCGGAAGAGATTTACCCGAAAGGCTATTCCACCTTCATCACCGAGGAGGCCGTGGCC
>JBAXLL010000257.1:0-3103 GCA_037134835.1 Verrucomicrobiota bacterium | reverse complement strand
TGCTGCCGGCAACGTAAGGCCGGGTGGGCTCAGCTGCGCGCCCCGCGGTGGACGCGGCGGGCGGCGCGGAAAATTCCCACCGGTTTCGGCCACGTCACCATCGCGCCATAGCGCAGCCGCTGCAGTTGCCCGCGCACCTGCGCGCCCTCTCCCATCTCCCCATGAGCCGCCAGCCGCATCAGCCAGCGGCCCGCCTCACGGCGCACCGGATCGCCGCCGCGGCGTCCCAACCACGCCAGCCGTCCGACGCGCCACCACCGTGCAGTCAGCAACACCAGCGCGATCTCGCCCGCGCCCCAGGCAAACCGCCGCCAGTCCCAGGGCTGCTGCACCCAAAGCCGGATCTCGTCGCGTCTTGCCCGCAGCCAGTCCTTGAAGCTGTGGGCCCAGCCTTCCCATACCTGCTGCAGCACGGTGGCGAGCTGCATTTGTGTCTGCTGGTCGAAACTCACGATGCGACGATACCACATGACGCGCAGGCTCTCCAGCACACTCGACTGCCGGTCGGTTATCGCTGTCAGCACCCCTTCGCCCTTTATCGCGCTCGCATCCGTGCCAAACAAATCCGCGCCCGGCGTCGGGTCCGCGCGCAACCAGGTTTGGCCCGTCGCGTCGTAAATTTCGGCCCAGGCGTGCGCGTCGGAGTTGCGGACAACGAGGTTTTCGCTGCGGGGATTCCACGAGCCGCCCTTGAAGCCCACGACCATCCGCGCAGGAAACCCGGCGGCGCGCGCGAGCAGCACGAACGCGCCGGCGAAATACTCGCAATGCCCCGGCTGAGTGCCGGCGAGCCAGCGCAGGATGGGATCGGCCGGCTTGTCATCGACCGCGCGGTTGTCCACCTGCATCGCGTAGAGGTGGGCCCGCTGGAGCCAGCGGCTGCAGCGGCTGGCTAAATCCTTTGCGTCCGCCACCTCACCGATTTCCGACACCCAGCGCTGCAGCCACTCTTCCCGCTCGCCGCTCTTCTCAAGCGGTGTCAGACTTTTTGAAACCAGCATCATGTGGTCGTCCAATGGCACACGGGCCTGGTGATCGAACTCCATCCCCTCCAACCGGTAGGCGAACATCTTCGCCGGCGGGCTCGCCAACGCCACAATACCCAGATCCATGTTGGCCCGCAACCCCTCTTGCGGCTCGGCCAGGACGATTTGCCAGAACGCCCCCGGCAGCGGGAGATATTTGCTCGTGCCGGGCTCGAAGTAAAATGTCCACGTCGGCGCCGTTGGCTCGATGGGGGCCGTGCCATTGAGATTGGTGATGCGGGACTGGGACTGCACATGCAGGCGCTCGTCCAGCACACGCGATACCTTGAAAATGCCGCCGGCCACATACTCGTCGAGCACCAGCATCCGCCAGTAAGGCCGGGCTGGCACTTTGGCGCGGTCGGAGACATCCACGGTGAACGCGATGCTGGTGTCGTTCTGGATGTCGGTCACATCCCCGAGCTGCACGCGCTCGCTAAAACCCGTCTTGTCCTTGCCCTGCCCCAGCCGGCTCAAGAACAAGCTGTTTTCAAACTCGAAGCGCGGTAGAAAAATAAAGACCACTGACGACACCGCCACCAGCCCCGCGAACAGCCCGCCGCCAAGCAGCACGACAGGCCAGTTTGCCACTGCGCGAACCCGCCGCGCCAGCGCCAACCAGTTCACGTGCGTCCACTCTGGCGGCGGCTCGACCGCACCACCCGCCGAGTCGGTCAGCGTGAGCGTTAGCAACAGCAGCAGTGCACACGCGGTGAACGCCATGATTTGCAGCACAAATACAACCGAGACCGACAGCACCCCCGCCACAATCACTAGGAACAGTCCCAGCACGATTACCTGCAGATCGTCGCGCCGTTGCCGCGCCGTCACCATGCGATAGAGCAGGAGCATGAGCGTCAGCCGCACGAGCGCCGGTAACACCCGCGCGGGATCCAGTCGGCAGTCCAAAGCGGCCAGCGCGAGGATGACGGGAAAGGCCAGACGGTGCGCCCAGCCCGGCAGCAGGGTGCTCCAGGCCGGTCGCCATAGCATCACCGGCGCCGCCGCCGTGATCAGCGCCAGCCAACCCCACGCCCTTATACTCATGGTCGGCACCGTCCACGCCGAGAGCGCCGCGAGCAGCGTGCCCAACAGCCAGCGGAGCTGGTGCATCTCGGCGAGGTTAAGCCGTGGCCGTTTTGATTCCGTCCACATAGGCCGCCACTCCTCTCGCGCCGTCGGGCGCAAATGTCATCAACCCCTGACGCACCCCGTGCGTCCCTTCCGCCAGTTCCACGTCCGCAGTCGGTTCGATCACCGCCAGCCGGTCGAGAAACGCCTCCACGTCATCGGTCCGCCGCACGGCCGTCGCCGGCTCGCCGTCCAGCGCCAGCGCGCGCAGCCGGCCCGTGCGGAACAGGTCTTCGGCCAACGTTGCCGCTAGACTGCACAGCAGTTCAAACTGCTCCGCGCGCGGCCAGCGTGCGGCCGATGTTTGCAACCAGAGCAGCAGGCCCTCCTCTCGCTCGGCGGCAAAGTCCCGCACCAACAGCCGTCGCGCGCGCGCGCTCGCCTTCCAGTGGACGACACGCGGCGGGTCGCCCGGCACATAGCGCCGCACAGCCCGCAGGTCGCCGCCGCGCGGGCCGTGCGGCGCGCTCCGCTCGCCCGCCAGCGGCCGCCAGCCTGCCGCACCGCCGTTCCATTGGTAGGCGGTCGCCGCCGGCCACACCGCCACTTCCATCTCGCGTCCGATGCCGACCGTCTGCCGCAGAAACCCAAAGGGGAAAACCGATCCCGCCGCCACCAGTTCCAGCCGCCACCGGCCGCGCCGCGCCGGCCGCACGCGCCACTCAATGGCCGCGTGCTCGCCCGGATCTATCCGATCGCGCAGCCCGGCGCGCTGCATCTGCCCCGCGGCCGCGAGATCAAACCACAGTCCATAACTGGGCAGGCGGCGCTTGTCGTTGCGCAGCTCCGCCATCACGGTGGCCTCCATACCCGCGCGCAACGCCCCTCGCGCGCATAGCCGCCAGCGCAGCCCGCGGAAGTTCATCCACGCGAGCACCGCGCTCAACAGCAGGCACGAAAGCAGAACGGAGAGTGTGATGAACAGGATGTTGTTAGCCGTGTTGTAG
>JBAXLL010000256.1:0-3116 GCA_037134835.1 Verrucomicrobiota bacterium | reverse complement strand
CCCCTACTCCCTGCTGCCCACCATCCGCAGCCGCTGCCTGCACTTCCGCTTTCCCGCCGCCACCGCCGCGTTTGCCCCCGAAGGCTGGCCCGCGTGGCTGGCCGACTACCACGCGTGGCTCGCCCGACTGACCGAAGGTGTCTCCGACAAAAAAGCGGTCGCCGGCCCCATCATGGCCGCCTACGGCCTCGTCGCCCGCTTCGATGCCATCCTCACCGCCGCCACCGACATCGTGTGGAAGGAGCAAAAGGAAAAGCTGCCCGAAGACATTTCCGACGACGAGGAGGAGGCGATCCAGACCGGCATCGCCAACGGCCTCCGGACGCGCCTTTTCGCCGGCATCGGGCAGGCCACGCGCGCCTTCGCCCTGCCCCGCCTCACGGCCGGCGATGCGACCGCCCGCCGTTCGCTCACGGCCGCCATCGAAAGCCTCGAGCACCACGCCGGCCTGCTCCGCCTGAATCTCAACGAGTCTGCCGCCTTGGAAGCCTTTCTGCTCGCCTCGCTGCGCATCTGGGCGAAGCGGTAGCAGCGATCACGGAAACGCGAAAGGGTGAATACACGGAAGCTGATTTATACCGCTGGGCTTTTGGCCTGAGGGGTGGCATGAATGGAAGACGTTTTGCGCTTGTATATGCGTATGTAGGTATATTCTTTAAAGCGCATGAGTTTGATTCAAATCTACCGATGCTTTTGCGATGAAACGCGGTTGCGTATCCTGCACCTGTTGCAGAAAGGTGAGCTTTGCGTCTGCCATTTCCAAGAAATCCTTGAAGCCCCGCAGGTGAAGATTTCCAAGCATCTCGCCTATCTGCGGGAACACGGTCTGGTCGAATCCCGCCGCGAAGGCGCCTGGATGATTTACCGTCTGCCGGTGAAAACTTTCCCCGAACTGGACGCCAACCTCGCCTGCCTGCATGACTGTGTTCGTGAAAACCCGGTTTTCCTCCGCGATGCGCGCCGGCGGGCGGGATTACGCGCCCGGATCATCACCCGCAGTCCCCTTTGCTGCCCGTCAACCCAACCAATATTGAAAGCAAAATCCCTCGCACCATGAGCCGTCCTCCCCTCAAAATCCTGATCCTCTGCACCGGCAATTCCGCTCGCTCGGTCATCGGTGAATACCTCCTGCGCAAGAAAGGCAAAGGTCGCTTTGAAACCTACAGCGCCGGGGCCAAACCAACCGGCACGGTCAACCCGCTGGCCCTCTGGGTGCTCAAGGAGCACTACGGCATCAAGGCGGACGATGCCCGCAGCAAGTCATGGGATGAGTTCAAGGACGTTAAATTCGACATCGTGATCACGGTCTGCGACAACGCCAAGGAGTCATGCCCGATTTGGCCGGGACAACCCATCATCGCCCATTGGGGGTCGCCCGACCCCGCTGCGGCCGAGGGCACGGAGGAGGAAAAGAAGTGGTTTTTTGTTCAAGTGGCTTCTCAAATCGCCCGGCGGATTGACCTCTTGTGCGCGTTCTCGGATGACAAGCTGGTGGACATACAGGTTCGCAAAATTGGCGAACAGTTCAAACTTGAGGGCGAACAGAAGATGGCCCGCTAACGATGAGCACGCAGCAGACACGGGTTCCGGCGTGGTTCATGGGCGAATTCCTCGGCACCTTCCTCCTCGTCTTCTTCGGCTGCGGCAGCGTCGCCGCCGCCGTTCTCACCGGAGCGCAGGTCGGAGTGTTTCAGGTGGCGATTGTGTGGGGTCTCGGCATCACCACCGCCATTTATCTCACGGCCGATCTGAGCGGCGCGCATCTCAATCCGGCGGTCACGGTCGCGTTGGCCAGCTTCAAGGGGTTTCCGTGGGCGCGGGTCGGGCCCTATGTCGCTGCTCAGTTCTTGGGCGCATTCGTCGCCAGCGGTGCGCTGTATGCGGTCTATCATGGCGCGTTCAAGGCCTATGAGCTGGCGCACGGGATTGTTCGCGGGGCTTCAGGCAGCGAGGCAACCGCGATGATTTTTGGGGAGTATTTCCCCAATCCCGGCGGCAAACCGCTGACCGACGCCATGCGCGTTACAGTCTCTCCGGCCACCGCGTTTTTCATCGAGGCTTTGGGCACTGCCATTCTTGTGCTGGTGATCCTCGGCTCGACGGATGAGGGCAACAAATCGCGTCCGCGCGGACTGACCGCCCTGACCATCGGGCTGACAGTGACGCTGCTCATTTCGCTCTTAGGGCCGCTCACGATGGCCGCGCTCAACCCGGCCCGTGATCTTGCCCCACGAATCTTTAGTTACTTCGCAGGCTGGGGTGCCGTAGCTTTTACCGTGAATGGCAGCGGATGGCTGACGGTTTATGTCCTCGCCCCCGTTTTAGGCGGGCTGGCAGGCGGCGGCATTTACCGCCGGTTACTGGCTCCGCATTACTCGTCGAATACCTCAAGCTAGGAGAGATCCAAAATCCTTCACAATAAATCAGAGCGGCTATAATGAGGCCCCCCCCCCATCATCCTGTGTTGCCGTCAGGGTCGCTAATTCGGGAGGCAAACCCTCGCCAAGGCTCTTCTTGCACCCCCCCAGCAGAAGACCCTGGATCGAATCGCATTGTCCTTCGGACCGAAATCGCCAACCGTCGGGCAACTACCCAATCTTCACTCCCTCCCGCTCCCATGAAAAAATATCTCGTCGAGTTCATCTGCACTTTCTTCTTGGTCTTCACCATCGGCATGGTCGTACGCGAGCATGCCATGCTGGCTCCCCTGGCCATCGGCGCCGTGCTCATGGCCATGATTTTTGCGGGCGGGCATGTGTCGGGCGCGCATTACAATCCGGCCGTCACCCTCGCGGTGTATCTGCGCGGGAAATGCGAGGCGAAGGATGTCGCCCCCTATTGGGCGGCACAGTTCCTGGCCGCCGCCGCCGCGGGCCCGCTCGTGATCTTTCTGACCGATGGACGGGCGACCCCCGCGCTGCTGTAAATTCCCGTCAGGTTTTGGAAGAATTCGCAGACGTTTAAGAATGCGGGGGTGCCGGCGTGTGGAAAGCAGGGGGAGGGCCGTTGCGGGCAATACGTCGAGAGTTCACACATGACCCCCGGCGACCACTCCCCGGGTGCAAGCACGGGGTGGCATCACGCCGACCGACGTTCGAGGAAGACTTCCTCCCGAT
>JBAXLL010000255.1:0-3120 GCA_037134835.1 Verrucomicrobiota bacterium | reverse complement strand
GTCAGTAGCGGGGGGGGGGGGACGCAGCGAGGGGAAGCAAAAACTCACACCTGCAGGTGCTCTTTCACCACTTCGTCCGTCAGGGGGACTGTGCCGCTCACGGGACCTTCGCCGCCGGAAAAGGCGATCTTGGCCGCGTCGCCCCAGCCCGAAACCGATGTCGCTCCGCCAAACACGGAGTCAACTCCAGCGGCGCCGGAGGTTTTGGCATATTGGTAGGAGCCGGCCAGAAAGCCGCTGATTTTGACGCCGCTCATGTCAGCAGCGGAAGCCGTTGTGGCGAGAGCGAGCAAGGACGCCGCCAGAACAGCCAACTTAGTTTTTGATGTAGTCATGGATGTGGTTTGTTTGATGTTTAGGTTAGGCCGGGCCCCCCAAAACGGGAGGAAAAGCCTGATGCCTCTTAAGCAATTCATCTGCCAGCGAGCACCGGCAGCCACAATTTATTAGGTCATTATTGATGAAATGATTTTATCTATATGCTGAATATTTATCATAGATAACTTCGTGCATCCTTCCGGGACCATTACCATACGCTCGGATTCCTGTTTAAAATCCAGGCCGATGCGTTGACCGCAACGGCCTGTACAGGCACAAAAAAGCCGAGCGCTGTTACCAGCGCCCGGCCGAAGTTTTGTCAGGTTAAGATTGGACGGGAAGTCCGATCAGAACGTGAACACGCCCTGCAGGCCAAAGTAATTGGCGCTGGCGTCTCCGTTGATGGAGCTGTGGGAGAACTCCCCGCGAACGGAGAAGTGATCGCTGACCTTGTAGGCCGGGGCGATCGTGTACTGCGTGCCGTTGGAGCCCGAAACGCCAGCCTGATGGACATTGTAACCAAGGCGGAAAGCCGTGGAGATCTGCTTGTCCCAAGCGTAGTTCAGGGTGGCCAGCCACTGCGAACCATAGGCACCGGAGTCGGCGGCATTGGTCGAGTAGACATACTCCAGAGCACCGACGAGGTCGCTGCTGATGTTGTAGCTCGCCCACACGTCGTAGAGCGAGATGGACTTGGTCGTCGAGTCGGTCGCCTCCACCGTGCCCTTGTCCTGATAGCCGTAGGCGGCGAACAGGGTGAGGTCGGTGATGCCCTTGTAGGTTCCGGACAGCTCAATGGCCTTGGTGTCCTTCAGCTCAGCGTCCGTGTCCTGAATGGCAAACGTGTTGCCGGCGGTGTTGTAGAGCGAGTCCACAACGGCGATGCTGGCGGACATGCTCTTCTCGCTGTAGTCGAGGCGCGCGCCGATGTTGTCATTGGAGGGAATCAGCGTGGCGAGGCCGTTGCCGTAGGTGATCGCGTTCATGCTGGGCGAATCATACGGCTCGTAGCCGAACGGACCGTAGAACTTGCCGGCGGTCACAGACCAACCAGAGTCCAACGCCACGGTGACGTAGGCATCAAGGATACCGAGCTCGTCTGGGGCCAGCTCCCCGGCCAGATTCGGGACGTAGTAGAGGCTGACGTTGCCAGAAACTTTGCCCTCGGAAGCCGAGAGATTGATCCGGGCGGAGTCGCCATTGCTGCTGAAGTTGGTCAAGGCAGGGGCCTTGAACAGGGAGTCGGTGGAAGCCGCGCCGCGGACTTTCTCATACTGATACGAGCCGACGAGGTAGCCGCTGATCTTAACAGACGACATATCGGCAGCCGAGGCCGTCGATGCAAGCGCCAGCAAAGACGCCGCGACAACGGTGAGTTTGGATGTATTCATGGGTGGTTTGGTTTGGTTTATTATGGTCCTCAGGCCCGGTTAAAGGCATGAAGCCACTGGGATTGTTGAAAATGATTAATGGGGTGCAAGCCCTCTTTTCATTTTTTTTGCTATATAATGGCATTAGTGATCGGCGGCTTTTGGCCATTTTCGATCCATTGTGCAGCAACTAAGCGATCCGCCATGGCTAGATCCAGTTCTGCTAGCTCCGCCGCGGACACCCAGCTGAGCTCCGTATGTTCAATGGCCCGGGGTGGCGGGCTGGTCGGCACCAGCCGCGCTATAAACGGAATAAGCTCCACCCAAATCGCTCCCGCGCCATAATCGTGCCGGCAAGGCTGCAACGACCTCCCAAACGTCACCTCACAGCCGAGTTCCTCCAGGATTTCGCGGACCAGCGCAGTCTCCGACGATTCGCCCGGCTCGATTTTGCCGCCTGGAAACTCCCACAGGCCCCCGAGGTGTTTATGCGCCGACCGCCGCGCGACCAGCACGCGGCCCGCATCGTCCTCGATCAGGGCACAAACCACGGGCACCGGCTCGCTGGGCGGAGAGGACGACGACACCAAAGGCTGGCGGGAGGAGCTCACCGGATTTCTACCAGTTCAATTTCGAACACCAGCGACGTGCGCGGCGCGACATCCGGCTGATTGCCCTCCTCACCATAAGCGAGCCACCAAGGGAGGATAACCGTGCGGCGCTCGCCGATCTTCATCGTCTGCAATGCCTCGTCCCAGCCTTGTAACCGGCTGGTACCAAGCACATACGGCAGTGGCACGCCGCGCGCCCGCGAGCTATCGAACATCGTCCCGTCCAGCAACCGCCGGGCCTCATAGTGAATCACTACGGTCTGGCCCACGCGCGCTACCGGACCGTCGCCCGGCACGCGCACGATCTGGCGCAGGCCGGACTTGTTCTGGCGTGCGCCGGGAAATTTCTCCGCGATGATCTGCTCGTCCTCGTCCGTCAGTGTGTGCTTCGTCGGATCCATCATTTCCCGCATGGCGGCGCTCATCGGCCTGCCGGGATTGGTGCGTGCCATGATACCTGAGCGCACCACCAAAGCGAGCGTGAGCAACCCCCCGCCGAGCAGCAGCAGGTAGAAAAAACTGCGGAGAGGAGCCTTTGCCATCGTGCTGGCGTGACAGCCGGCCGCCACCAAGGCAATCCTGCGCTCGGGCATTCAGGACGAATGGTCCTTGGCCGGGTGCCAGTCACCACGACGCTCATGACAACGCAGTAAACGGCGAAATGGGTGAGCTAAATAATGGCGAACCAGCTCAAATATATCATTTTAACGACCAGCCATGCGTTACGTCGGGTTGGAACCAGCAGCGCATGCCCGGGAATGGTCAATCCTACGGCAAAAACCGTCTGCATGGCAAGCAACGGCCGCTTAAAACCATTAGCG
>JBAXLL010000254.1:0-3125 GCA_037134835.1 Verrucomicrobiota bacterium | reverse complement strand
TCCCGGCACCATTGCGAGTTGTTGGGTATTTGTGAACGCAAAATCACGGTCAAAAGGCCGGCTTGGTGCAGGGTGGCAAGCATCGTCATGGTGGCGACAACTTCCTCGGCGGTTCCGATATAGATTGGGCGATTGTGGAGCAGTTGCTTATCCCACGGCTCACGGCAAAACATGAACTCGAAGAGTTCACCCGGGGTAACCGGAAATGGGAAAACGCCTTCGCGATCCTCAAGCGCAGCGCGGAGATGTGATGTAGACCGACTGTGCGCCTGCTGCACCCCGCCAATGGACTCGCCACTCCCGCGCCCGCCCGCTCTTGGCTGGCTCCGCCCCGCCGGCGTCCGCGCGCTGACGTGGTGGCCGGCCAAGCTCGTCGGTATGACCCTCGGCCTGGCGATGTTTTTTGCCGCCTATTTCTGGGTGCTTAGCCACCCGACTTTTCCGGTCACGACGATGCCGCACATCGCGCTCGACCGGCTGATCGCGTTTCGGGCCGAGGCGCTGCCGGTTTATCTGTCGCTGTGGGTTTATCTTTCGCTCGCACCGGCCTTGATCGTGAACCGCCGCGAGCTCGTTTCCTTCGCGCTGGCCTCGGGTGGGCTCGCGGTCAGCGGGCTGGTGATTTTTTTCTTATGGCCGACGACCGTGCTGCGGGCTGGGGATGACTGGTCGCAACATCAGAAGACTGGGCGTTTTGCCGTCACCGTTCATTGTCGTGGTGAAGCTGCCGAGCGCGTCGTCGAGTTTCTTGCCCAGCGCACCCAGGTCGGCCATGATGGAGTTGAGATCCGGGGTGACGCCGGAGAGGTCGGCGGGGAACTTGGCGGCGGTGTCTTCGACGGAGAGAATTTTTAGCGCGTGCATGACCTTTTGGTGGATGTCGGCCTCGCTGGCGCTGTGATTTTCGCGTGGGTAAAGCGCGAGGTTGTCGAACACACTGAGGGAATTAAACAGCGCCCCTGACTGGAACACGAGCGCGAGCCGGATCTGTTCGCGGGTCTCGTGGGCAAAGGCGTCCTTGCCGTCCACGGTTACACTGCCGGAGGTCGGCCGCTCCAGGCCGGCGATCTGGCGGAGCAGGACGCTTTTGCCGGAACCGCTCGGGCCCATGAGCACAAAAATTTCGCCTGGCTCGACGGTGAAGGAAACGTCCTTGAGCACCTTGAGCGGGCCAAAATTCTTGCACAGTTTGTCAACCGAGACGCCAATGGCCGGTTTCTCGGTCGTACGGAAGGGACGGGGCGGATGGCGTGCAGCGAGCATAATCACATGAGCACCTGCGTGAGGAAGTAATCCAGCACGAGGATAAGGATAAGGGACACCACGACGGCCCGGGTGACGGACGCACCGATCTCACGCGGGCCGCCCCTAGTGTTGAGGCCGATGTTGCAGGAAACCAGCACAACCACGAAACCGAAGATTTCCGCCTTTACCAGGCCGTTGAGCACATCCTTGAAATGTGTGTAGCGGACCAGTACGGCGAAGTAGGCCTCGGGCTCGATGCTGATCATCTTGGTATATTTCGCGATCAGCGCGCCACCGAACCACCCGATCATGTCGCCCACGATCGCGAGCACCGGCACCATGATGAGCGCCGCCGCGAGGCGCGGGAGCACGAGCATTCGCGCGGGCGGGATGTCCATCGTCTCGAGTGCGTCGATCTCCTGGTCCACCTTCATGGAGGCCCCAGCGGTTGATGGAACGCGTGTCCCCCCGACCTTGCACCAGGAACGGCCACAACCAGCGCGTCTCGTCGTACCGATCCGGCACGGTGCGGTGGGTATAGCCGACAAAGGGCCAGAGAAAATCCTCGCTCACCATACCCGGCCCGGTGGCGCGCGCATAAAACGGCAGCACGCCCATGGCCCGTTCCGGCGGCGTGCCGGCGGGCGCATCGGGCTTGGGCTGCGTCACGCTGTCGTAGATCAACGGCCAGAGGAACAAGATGAGACCTATCCCCGTGGCGGAGTAAGACCACCTGTGGATAGCGCACCGCAGTGCAGCGGGCGCGTGAAGCCGGCCGGCGATGTGGGATGAAAGCAAGGTACGTCCCGTTGGTGGAACCATTGTAACCCCGCGATTATTGATGATGTGAACGCGAAACGATATGGGGTGTTTTCTGGCGCTAGAGGAACACCGGCGCCCCCGTGCCGCCGGAAGAGCACGGCCAGATGTCGGGCGATAGCAGGACCTTCGACTCGACCGTCACCAGCGGCGCAAAGCGGTAGCGGGTGCATAAATACTACACAGTATGCACGAAGAGTTTCCGGCTCGCCTGGTTGGCCCCGCTCGGACGCGTCGGTGGTGCCCCAGACGACGTCGGGCTCGTGCCACTGCACCCGCTTGCCAAGTTGCTGCCGAGCCAGTTCCCGGGCCGCCCGTTCCGTCGCCTCGAGCTGAGCCAGATCACGACGAGAGAGGAACGGCCGGTACCGCTCCTGCAGGGCCAGGATCCCATGGCTGCGCTGCCGGCCATACCGGAGCTGTACGAGGTCGTGGCCCAGTTTTGCCAGGGCCAGCGACTCGCCGGCTTCCGCCCGCTGCTGCCAGCGCGGCAGCCGGCGGGCCTTTGACAGACGCGTCATTACGGGGTACGATGGAGCCCGGTTGAGCAGCAGGTAGGTGACGTAACCTATCGCGGTAGCGCGGAAAGCGGAAACGCTGAAGGAACGCGGGCAGACTGCCGTTGCAAGGAGTCAAACAGGATGACGCTGACGGAAGACGCGGGCAGATTGTCCGCGCTACGACTGAGTTTGCATGCAGCAATTACGACTTGCCGGCCGGGCCTTGACATCAAGGCGTGGCCGGAGGAGCGGCCGGGACGGCAGGACCTGCCGGCGGCATGCCCGGTGCACCGGCAGGGCCGGCGGGCGGGCCACCACGGCCACCGGGACCACCACGACCGGCCCCGCCACCACGGCGAGGAGCCGCCTGTAGCTCGTTGGCCTTGGGGGCGACCTTGTCGAGATTCGGGGTCACATCGGCATCCACGCGCCCGGTGGCCCAGTTGATGCCGCCAAGGAGCACGGACTGAAACGCAGGGTTCGTCCACACATCATCGCGATGGCCCATGCTGGTGTAGAACACGCGGCCCTTGCCCTGCATCCGCGCCCACGTCGAGGGGA
>JBAXLL010000253.1:0-3171 GCA_037134835.1 Verrucomicrobiota bacterium | reverse complement strand
GTTGTTGGTAATGGGTCCGTTGGTCTCGGTGCAGACCAGTTCGACGGCGGAGGCCGTGCTGGTGCCAAGGTAGTCGTTGAGCTGCTGGCGGAGGTTGGCGGTGTCGGCTGCCCATGTGGTCGCCTGCTGGAGCAGGCCGGCGTCGCCAAGGTTGGGCGGGTATCTGTGGTGGATGGCAAAATCGGGCGTCACGCCGAGGGACTTCAGCGTGGCGAGCATCACCGGCGTCCAGCCGTTGTGCACGACCCCGGTGCGCGGGTTAGTGGCGGGATGGCTGGTGTTGTTGGCGTAGGCATCCTCCCCGACCTCGACCACGGCCCCGATCTTGATCGAAGGGTCGCGTGCCTTCATCTGGTTGTAATAATCCTTGAAGCGGGTGGCGTAGGTGAAGGGGTCGTGGGGGACGCTGTTGGTGTCGTTTTCCCATGAGCCATAGATTTCGTTGCCGACCTCCCAATAACGCATGTGATACCCCTTCGTGACATTGGAATAGGTGACCCAGTCGGCCGCCTCGGCCGGCGTACCGGAGCCGTAATTGACCGTGATGTAGACTGCGGTGCTGCCGGAGTTGGCGGCGAGCTGGGCGAAGTTGTCGAAGTTCGTGGCCCAGCTCCAGGTGTTGCCGTCGCTTTTGTTGGTCGCCCAGTGGTAACTGTCGGAGTTGCTGCCGCCGGGATAGCGCAGGGTGTGGAGACCCGTCTCGGTGAGGAGGGTCGCCGTCGTGGTCGTGTTAAGCCGGCTGTCCCAGATGGCGGTGTTCACACCGAAAATGCGGGCGTCGGCCGTACGGACGGTGGCGGCGGTGTTGACGGCGATGCTGACGCTTGACGGTGGCGCCGCCGCGACCAGCCGGATGTCATCCACATAGTAAAGGGGCTGAACGGTGCTGACGCGATTCTGGATCCAAAAACCGGTGAGGTTGGACTTGTTGGCGACCCCGAGGGACGAAAGCGGGATGGTGACCTGTTTCCAAGTGTTGGCGGCCGGGGCAGAAAAAGTTACGGAGGTCTGCTGGGTGTCAGTGCCATTGACCTTGAGCACGCCAAAAACTTGAAGGAGCTGGCCGCCAGTCGGGCCGCCGTTGATCCAGAAGCTGATGCTGCCATAGGTGGTGGTGTCGAAGCCGGCGATATGAACGTAAAGAGCACCGAAGGAACCGGTGGTGGTGACACTGAGCGCATTGGTGCCGCTGTGGACAGGGTTGGTGACCGAGGCGGTGACCGTCTTGAAGCTAAAATTCTGCCAACTGTTGACGAGCGAATCGGTGTAGATGAGGTAATCCGGTTCAGCCACCGGTTGCGCCTGTAGATGCGGCAGCAGCACTGCAAGGAGCAGCGCCGCAAAGCCGGGGAGGTGAAGGCGACAAAAGGGCATGGCGGGGTGAAACGACGCTCTGGGGTGGATGCTGCCAAAGTATGGCAATTAGGCTGAGGGGCAATCTGAAAGTTGGTCAACGGCAACTGTGACGTCTGTCAAAGGAATAGGTCCGTTTTCGTTTACGGCTGCTCCATCGCTCTTCTTACGATTCAACACCGAAGCCAGACCATCAGCGGTGAAGAGGTCAGGAATGCGCAAAGGTGCCCCGCCTATTGAGGTTCGCCAGATACAGTGACGGATTGTTCCATCCCCGGCTCTCCCGAACCGTGGCTGCTTTCTCCTCGTTGTCCGCTTCGGGAGAAGCGGGACATTGGGGTTAAAAAAATCATTCCGTTTGGCGAACTTCATTAGGTTTGCCGGGAGAAACGAAACGGCATAGGCGGCGAGGAGACCCTGGGGGTGGCGCGATCATCGCCGTGACTGCGGTGAGTTCACAATTTTTCCACAATCCTGTCTGCGAGGCCGTAGGCGATGGCTTCGGTGGCATTGAGATAGAAGTCGCGGTCGCTGTCGCGGGCGATTTTATCGATCGGCTGGCCCGAGGCGGTGGCAAGGATCTCGTTCAGCTCGGCGCGGAGCTTCTCCATTTCCTTCGCCTGAATGTTGATGTCGGTCGCGGGGCCGACCATGCGGCCGGTGATCAGCGGCTGGTGGATGAGCACGCGCGCGTGCGGATAAAGCAGGCGGCGGCCCTTGGGCGCGGCGCAGAGGAGTATGCTGCCCATCGAGGCGGCCATGCCGGTGACGACGATCGTGAGTGGCGAGGTAATGAGCCGCATCGTGTCGAAGACGGCCATGCCGGCGGTGATGGAGCCGCCGGGTGTGTTCATGTAGAACGTGATTTCCTGCCCAGGACCGGTGCTCTCGAGGTGGAGCAGCTTTTCAGTGATGTCCTTCGCCGACTCGTCGGTCACCGGACCCCAGAGGAAAATTTTCCTCTGGGCGAGAAACTTGCGCTGGATGAGCGCGCCGACGGGTGCAGAGGATTTTTTTACGGCGTCATCAGACTGCTTGTCGTCATCGTCCTCGTCGTCGAGACGCGGGAGCGGAGCGGAAAGGCCGGGTTGGAGGTTGTCGAAGTGCATGGGCGTCGAAGATGGATGCATACGGCGGATTTGGCAAGGACAGGCAAAAATTGGTAACGCATGGGGGAAGGCCCGAGACTGCCTGCGAAATCTAAGGAAGGCACGAGAAAATTAACCACGCTGGTCTCCTAGTTCAGCACAAATACTGGTCGCCAAATTACTGGTAAGCCTAGAGTAATTTTTGCGTTCTTGGACGCAAGCCTTCGACCAAAAAGTGCAGATCGATGGTCGCGCAGCGAGGCGGGCCAGTCTCCGTCTGGCCTCCGGTGGCCGGTCACAGCGCGGCCCTACTTTAACTAGGTGGGTTCACGCACCGTTTCAACTCAACGGCTTTCGTCCGCTCGGGATTGTTCCGTCAATCTAAACCGAAGTTCTTCTAGGCGCTGCCGAAGAATTTTACGATGCGGCGAAGGCTGGTGGCGAGGGCGGTAATTTCGTCAGCGGTGTTATAGGCGTAAAAGCTGGCGCGGGTCGTGCCGGTGAGGCCGAGTTTACGCATGAGCGGCTGGTTGCAGTGGTGGCCGCCACGCAAGGCGATGCCGTCCTGGTCGGCAAACGTCACGACGTCGTGCGCGTGGGCGTCCTTGAGCGCGAAGCTCACGAGTCCGGCCCGCGGCGCACCGGGGCGCGGGCCAAGCAGGCGCAGGCCGGGGATTTCCGCGAGCGTCGCGTGTCGGACTCGTGAGCTTCGCGCTCAAGGACGCCCACG
>JBAXLL010000252.1:0-3171 GCA_037134835.1 Verrucomicrobiota bacterium | reverse complement strand
CGCCAAAACGGTACTTGGGCGTGTAAAGCTTAAGGTCTGACAGATGATTTAGAGTGTGTAGCTGGACATGGGTTGGTAGCTCAATGGTAGAGCAGCGTCCTTTTAAGTCGTTGGTTCCGGGTTCGAATCCCGGTCGACCCACCAGCTACCCTGCCGGGCGCTACTGCTTCTGCCCGCCGTTGGTGGTGAACGAGGCATAGACCACCCCGATGAGGTTGAACGGGGTCACGCGCTCGTGGTCTTCGGTCTCATTGTTCAATCCTTGTACACGCCACCCTTGCGGGTCCTGCTCGACGAGTACATGGAGCACGCGGTTGCCGCTCTCCGCCACGTAGGCCACCTGCATCCCCCGCCGGAGCGCGGTGTAGTCAATTTTAACGACGACGAGCACCGTGTTCTCGCCATAGATGGGCAGCATGGAGCGGCCGGAGCCGATCAGGGTGAACCGGTCGCGGCTCAGGCCGGTAATCAGCTCGGCGTCGCGCCAGGCCTCCAGCTCGGTCACGTCAGTGCTGGGGGGTGGTGGCGCAACGGCCGGGATCGGCTCGGTCGCGCAGCCGGCCAGCAGAACGCCGGCCGCCGCTAGGACCAGCAGGCGGGCGCGGGTGGTCGCGGCGATTTGTGGGCTGGCGCTCTTCATGAAAGTAAAAATGTGTCGCTATTCATCGGCACAGCCGCATGGTGGTCTAGGCCGCCCCGCGACCTTTTAAACGTTTTTTCCACCGCGCCGAACTCCGCATGAAGCGACTCGTTATCATCGAAGACCAGACCGCCATCCGCGAGATGCTGGCGGAAATCCTCCGCATTGACCCAAACTACAAGCTCGTCGGGGAAAGCGGTGACGGCCAGAGCGCGCTGGCCCTTTGCCTTGAGATCAAACCTGACCTGCTCGTGCTCGACGCCAAACTCCCCGGGCTCAACGGCGTGGACCTCCTCCGCCGCCTCTCGAAGCAGTTAAAAAATGTCCGGGTGCTCGTCTTCTCCGGCCACGAAAATCCCGTGCTCGTGCGTGAGATGCTCGAGGCCGGCGCGCACGGTTTCGTCGAGAAAACCGCGGGCCTGGTCGAATTCAAGAAGGGCCTCGAGACCGTTGCCAACGGCGGCACCTACTTCGGCCCGGCCGTCGCCAGCCTTCTCCGCAATGTCGTGGCCAACCCCTCCGCCAGCGACACCGCCGACTTTCTCACCGACCGCGAGCGCGAGATTTTGCAACTGGTGGCCGAGAGCCACAGCACCAAGGAAATTGCCGCCAAGCTCGGCATCAGCGTGAAGACCGTAGACAATCACCGCACCAATCTCATGCGGAAACTCAACCTCCATGACGTTGCCAGCCTCACGCGCTACGCCCTTGAGGTTGGGCTCATCGAGCCCAAGCAGGCGATGTGAGGCTTCGTGGCGCGGGTATCATGCCCATGATCTTTTCGGCTCAGTGAGATTTGGGTGTGCCCCAGGTGCGCAAGAAATCCCCAGTTGGAAATTGCAACGGTTGCCCGACATCGCGGCCGGGTTTGGGCCAGTTGTCGTCTTGAAATTTTTGCGGGATGGAACTCTGAGGCTTATCGGGCGAGTGATGTTGAGCAGCGCCAAACGTAGGTCCGCTTAAATCTCGCGCGCCGCCGCCAGTCGGTCCGTTAGCACGTCCACCAGCAGCGGGTGCGCCGCCAGCGGCTCAGTCAGGCAGGTGCGCAGAGTGGGGCGCTCGGCCTCGGCAGCGCGGCAGATTTCGGCCACGTCGCCGCCGGGGCCGGCGTGGCGGCCAGGTGAGAGAAATTGCAACGCCACGACGACGTCGCCCGTGTCGAATGGCTCCGTGCGTAGCGCTCGGCTGAGCAGCGGCTCGTTGAAATCAAACTCGGCGCCGTCGCGCCGCTCCATCGAGGCCGCGCCCACGGCCGCCGCGTCGGCGCCGAGTTCCGCGCGCAACTGCGCGGCGAGGTGGTCGCGCACCGCCGTCACCGCGCGCGTCGGCGAGCCGTGATCCACGAGCAGCACCTTGGGCCGCCGCCAGCCGGCGGCGCGCACCGTCATCCATACGTGCTCGGCGAGCATCCGGGCCATGCGGCAGTCGGTCGGATTGGTGGGATTCACCAAGCACGGCGCCAGCCGCACCTGGGCGGCGGGAAATTTTTCCCGCAAGCTTCGCCTGAAATTTGGCACATGGTCATGCACCGCTGCGCTCGGGCCGAAGAACAGCGGCAGCAAATCCGCTTGGCCTGCCGGGTTCGCTGCGAAAATTTTTTCCACGGCCGGCTCCATCAGCTCCGCCGGAGCGTCACCGAGTTCGCCGGGCGGCACCCGGTCCGAATGCAGCAACGAGACCGCGCGCACCTCGCGGCCGGTGTGCGCTGCGAGCGCCGCCGCCACGCGTCGCAGGCAAAGGGTGGAGGCCGGACGCAGCGAACCGTTGTCGAAGAGAAAGCAGACGGGCAGGGACGGGGAATTCACGCGGTGGCAGGTGGAAAATGGCTTGCCCATCCAATGCGCCCGGCCAATAACGTCAATCCACGCGCCATCCCATCACCATGAATCACCCCAAGAAATCCCTCTGTCTCGCCCTACTCGGCTCGGCCATTTTCTTTGCTGGCTGCAATCACACACCCGTTCGCCCCACGCCGGCTGATACGGGGGATGCGCGCGGAAGCGGCAACCCAACGGGCGCAGGCTTGGGCAACCGTGGCGCCAATGGCGGCCCGATTATCAACCTTCCGGATACTGGGCCGCGTCCGCGTCCTGTTGATAACGGGGCGGGCGGCCCCGAAGACTCTGTGACGCTGAAGGCGCAAACCGTTTACTTTGCCTTCGACAGCTCCGCCATCAAGACCGCGACCGAAGGCCCGAAGCTGCAGGCGGTGCAAAAATATCTCGCTGAGCATCCCGATGTCCGGCTCCTCATTGAGGGTCATTGCGACTGGCGTGGCACCGCCGAATACAATCTCGGGCTCGGTGACCGCCGCGCCACCGCAGCGAAACAGTATCTCGAAAAAATCGGCGTGCCCGCCGCCCGGCTCGAGACGCTATCCAAGGGCAGCATCGGCGCACCGGAAAAGGCCACTGAAGCCGTGATGGAGAAGGACCGCCGCGTCGACTTTATTCTCATCAAGGTCGGCGCAGCCCCAGCTCCGTTGGCGCTCTGATTTTTACGGAGTTCAGATTCCCGGGTGGCGTCGGCTC
>JBAXLL010000251.1:0-3202 GCA_037134835.1 Verrucomicrobiota bacterium | reverse complement strand
CGCCTGGCGCTCCGGCCGGCGGCCCACCGGCGCGTGGCGCGCGCGGCGGCGGCGGGGCCGGCGGGATGGGCGCGGGCTTCGCGGCCGAGCTCGTCAACGAGATCATCCCCATGGTCGAGTCCAGCTATCGCACGCTCACCGACCGCAACAACCGCGCCATGGCCGGCCTTTCGATGGGCGGCTCGCAGACTTACGAGATCACGCAGGCCAATCTCGACAAGTTTGCCTCCATCGGGATTTTCAGCGCACCTTTCGGCGCCCCCGCTCCTGCGACCGGCTACAACGGCCTCATGACCAAGCCCGAGGATTTCGCCAAGCAGGTGAAAGTTTTCTTCATCAGCCGCGGATCGAAGGAGCCCGACGCCGGCCTTCAGGCCCACAACCAGTTTGAGCAAGCTGGTATCAAGCATATTTACTATGTGGCCCCCGGCACGGCGCACGAGTTTCAGACCTGGCGCAAAAGCCTGAATGAGTTCGCCCCGCTGCTGTTCCGCAACTGAGCTCAGCTACCCTCTCCAAGCCCAACCACCTCCTGCGAGTCTGAGGCTGCTATCCTGCCCCTCGGACGTGCGCGGTTCAGTCACTCGCGACATTTCCCCTCTCCCATGACAGGTCCCTTGAAATCAAAATATCTGCTCCCGTTCCTGCCCATGGCCCTGACGTCGCTCATGGTCATGGCAGCTTTCGCCGCGGCCCCGGCCAATGTGCCGCCCGACCCTGCCAATGGTGCGATCCAGGGTGCCGCGCCCGTCCCGGACCCCAATGCCGTCCCAGGCGGTGCTCGCCGCGGTGCAAGAGGAGGTGGGGCACCTGGCGGCCGCGGCCGGGGCGGCGCGGTGGGGCCGGCCGAGCCTTCGGTCCAGTTTGTTGGCGAGACGTCAGCGCCGGCCGGCCCGTTGGAGCTGTGGTATCGCCGCTCGGCCAACCGCTGGGTCGAGGCGCTGGCGGTCGGCAACGGGCGCATCGGCGCGATGGTGTATGGCCGCATCAACCAGGAAATCCTTCAGCTCAACGAGGACACCTTGTGGTCGGGCGGTCCGTATGATCCGGTAAATCCGCTGGCGAAAGACGCGATTCCGCAGGTGCGCCAGCTTGTGTTTGACGGCAAATACGCCGAGGCAAAAACGCTTGTCACCAACAACGTCCTCGCCATCCCGCGCGGCGAGGCGTCCTACCAGACGGCGGGCGACTTGCTGCTGACATTTCCCGAACGCACCCAGGTCAACGATTACCAGCGCGACCTCAACCTCGACACGGCGGTGGCGGGAGTGAGTTATACGAGCAAGGGCGTGCGCTACACCCGCAACGTTTTCGCCAGCCCGACGGACCAGGTGATTGTCGTCCGCCTGACGGCGGACAAAAAAGGCGCGCTTTCGTTTGGCACCGGCCTGCGCTCACCGCAAAACAGCGCCATCACGGTGGAGCCGGGCGGCACGGTGGTGCTGGCGGGAACCAACGGCAACCACGGCAACATCAAGGGCGCGCTGAAATTCGAGATTCGCGTCCGGGTTCTGGCCGAGGGCGGCAAGGTCGCCGCCGGCGAAAACACGGTGAATGTGACCGATGCCGATTCCGCCACCGTCCTGATCTCCCTGGCGACCAGCTACAAAAACTATGAGGACGTTTCCGGCGACCCCACCGCCCTCAACCAGGCGCGCATCGCCGCCGCCGTAAAGCTAGGCACCGACAAGCTGCTCGCCCGCCACGTCGCCGAGCACCAACGGCTGTTCCGTCGCGTCGCCCTCGATCTCGGTCAGACCGACGCGATGAAGCTGCCCACCGACGAGCGCGTGAAGAATTTCCGCACGGGCAACGACCCGCAGTTCGCCGCGCTCTATTACCAGTTCGGGCGCTACCTGCTTATCAGTTCCTCTCGTCCGGGTGGCCAGCCGGCCAACTTGCAAGGTCTGTGGAACGAAAGCCTCAGCCCCTCGTGGGGCAGCAAATACACCATCAACATCAATACCGAGATGAATTACTGGCCGGCTGAGACCGCCAACCTCGGCGAATGCGTCGAGCCGCTTATCGCCTTGGTGAAAGACCTCTCCACGACCGGCGCGCGCACCGCGAAGACGATGTATGGCGCGGGCGGTTGGGTCGCCCACCACAACACCGACCTCTGGCGTGCGACCGGGCCGATTGACGGCGCGGACTACGGCATGTGGCCCACCGGCGGCGCGTGGCTCTCGCTGCACCTGTGGGATCACTACGCGTTCAGCGGCGACAAAAATTATCTGAAGGAGGTCTATCCCGTGATGAAAGGCGCGGCGCAGTTCTTCCTCGACACCCTGCAGGAGGACCCGAAGCGCCACTGGCTGGTCACCAATCCCTCGCTTTCGCCTGAAAACGTTCATCCGCTCGGCACGTCCGTCGCGGCCGGGCCGGCGATGGACGAGGAGATCCTCCGCGACCTCTTCACGCGTTGCATCCAGGCGGCGGAAGTTCTCGGCACCGATGCCGATTTTCGGAAACAGCTCGACCAGACCCGCGCCCGCCTTGCCCCGATTCAGATGGGCGGGCAGGGGCAGATCCAAGAATGGCTCGACGACTGGGACGCGCAGGCCCGCGAGCAACAGCACCGGCACATCTCCCACCTCTACGCGCTTTATCCGAGCAATCAGATCAATCCCCGCACCACGCCCGAGCTTGCCGCCGCCGCCAAGGTCACGCTCAACACGCGTGGCGACATCACGACCGGATGGGCGATCGCCTGGCGCATCAACACGTGGACCCGCCTGCTTGATGGCGACCGCGCCTACAGCATTCTTCAAAATCTTTTCGACCCGAGCCGCACCGACCCGAACCTATTCGACGAGCACCCGCCCTTCCAGATTGACGGCAACTTTGGCGGTGCGTCGGCCATCGCCGAGATGCTGCTGCAAAGCCAAAATGGGGAGATCGAGCTGCTGCCGGCGTTGCCCTCCGCCTGGCCGGCCGGGAGCGTGCAAGGACTACGCGCGCGCGGCGCGTATGAAGTGGATGTCACCTGGCACGATGGCAAGCTGGCCACCGCCACCATCCGCTCGCTCAACGGTGGCACCGCCAAGCTGCGCTACGGTGCGGTCACCCGCGAGGTCAAGCTGGCCAAAGGCGAGGCTTATCGCTGGGCCGGACTCTGAGTCTTCGGAGTTGCGGCCTGCCTTCTGCGCTTGAACCGCTCTTGGCCAACCCCAAATATCTACACGATTTGATTAAACCCCCC
>JBAXLL010000250.1:0-3209 GCA_037134835.1 Verrucomicrobiota bacterium | reverse complement strand
GCCTTGGACGGGTGGCAGACCACATCGCCGGGCTTGTTCACGACGAGCAGGCGCTCGTCCTCGTGGAGCAGCCAGCCGCCCAGCTCGTCCGGCTTGATCATCCGCACGGGGCCGATGCGCGTGCGGCGCGGCCACGCACAGGCGCGGATCGGATAGTCGGGCTCAACCGCGCGAGCGGGGTCCGTCATCGCGCCGGCTGTCATGGGTTGGTTCCCCTTGACCACACTCACGGCGGGGACGGCTTGATCTGCTTCAGCCGGTATTTTTTCAACATGACCGCGCTGCCGCGCGCGGCGAGCGGCTTCGGCATCCGGGCGCTGAACATGGCGAGCACTTTGTTTTTCCAGCCGGTCACCACTTGCGCCCGCTCGGCCACCAACGCGTGAAACGCTGCGTCCACAACCTCGTCGCAGGTCATGCTGAGCGAATCCGACACGCTGCCGATTTTCATGCCTGCGCGCAGGCCGAAGTTCGTCGCTGTCGGCCCCGGGCACACCGCCAGCGTGCACAGGCCGGAACCGCGCAGCTCCTCGTTGAGCGCAAGGCTCCAATGCAGCAGAAACGCTTTGCTGGCACCGTAAGTCGCCATGTAGGTCGTGGGCTGGAAGGCTGCGGTCGAGGCGATGTTCATGATCGCGCCCCCGCGGGTCCTCAACTCTGGCAGCAGCAGGCCGGTCAGATGGACAACGGCACGGACATTGAGATCCACCATGCCGAGCTGATGCTCCAGCGTCGGGTTGGGGAATTTCCCATATGAGCCGAACCCGCTGTTGTTGATTAGCAGCACCCGGCCGGCGGGCGCGGCCTCATGCAGCCAAGCTAATACCTCTTCTGCAGCATGGGCGACATCGGTGGATTTCTCCAAATCACACGTAATGTGGCGCAGCCGATGCTCAGCTAAAATTATGTCAGGTTTGTTACGAGAAAGGTTGCAAATGCGCGCCGCCGGATGCAATTTGGCCGCGTGCTCGATGAATGCTTTCCCCAAGCCCGAGGATCCGCCGGTTACGATAACGGCGACGAAGGAGCGAAGCGTCTCTGGGATCGAAGGCATGGCGCGATAGCGTAGATTTTTTCACGGGCGGATATTCCGCCCACAACCCAAACGGAATCCGAAATCATGAACAAACACAACCAACCAAGCGAAGTGATCGTGTCCGGCATCCACCTCGAGCTAACCCCCTCGATCAAAACTTTTGTACAGGAAAAGGCCGCCCGGCTGTTCCGCCACGAGGAGCGCATTATCCGAGCCCGCGTTGAACTCGAGTGCGACCCGCGCCAGGATGTGAAACATCGCTTCACCGCCAAAGGCCATCTCACCCTCAATGGTCCCGCGCTCAATGTCGCCGTCGCCGCCGAGGAGTGCCACAAGGCCGTTGCCCTGCTCGTGGACAAGCTCGACCGCATGCTTGGCCGCCGGGCCAAGTTGTTCAAGGCCAAGCGCCACGACCTCCATGCCGTCGAGTGGGCCGACGTCGCCTTGCCGAAGGCGGTGTGACCCGCGCCCAGTATCCGCCCCTCTTATTTTAGAAAAACCAAAGCCCGCCGGTTTCCTCAGCGGGCTTTTTTGTGGTCGAAATGGGTGAACTTGAGGAGGGATGCCGCGCTGCTACCCGAGTTTTCCTCGAGATGATCTGTCGGCTAAAGGCGCTCTCAAATTTGCCACCCAGCTTGCCCGCCTCATGACCACGAGATAAAATCCCGTGAGGGTCAAACCAGATCGAACATGATACGCAACTATCTAATCTATTGCGAGATGAAAATGGTGCACCCGTAGGGAGTCGAACCCCAAACCTTCTGATCCGTAGTCAGACGCTCTATCCAATTGAGCTACGGGTGCGCTAAGAGGCATTAGGAAAATGCGTAACTGCCACCGGCGCAAGCGCGAAGTTTGGGTCCCCTCCCTCCCAAGGGCCAATTTGCCACCCCACAGCCAAGAGCCCATGCAAAATAATTGCTGGACATGACGGAACTAACCTGTTTTCCTGATGACTAGTCGCGTAACTGCGCTATCAATTCTCCCTGCAACCTAAACCCTACATGAAAAAGATCCTCATTAAATCCCTCGTCGTCGCCTTCACCTGTTTTGGCGCTGTGGCCGCTCAGGCGCAGACCGTCAAAATTTTGTCGTTCAATGGCGCCAAGGTGAACGCCGGCTATTACAAGTCCCAAATCCTTGGCAATGCGCTCGGGGTCAAGAAGGCGAGCGCTGAATCGGTGATTCTGAACCAGCGACAGGCGCTTGAGCAGCTTTCCGCCGACTATCAGGCAATTGCCGCCAAATTCAGGAACACTCCTGAAACCGACACCGCAGGCAAGGCTGATTTGGACAAGCAGGCTACGCTAAAGTCGGAAACCTTCAACAAGACCCGTGATGCCCTGCAAAAGACCATCAATGACGAGCAGGAACTGCTGAACAAGCAGAATGCTGCCGCCCAGCAAGAGGTGGTTAAAGACATTCTCGAGGCCGCCAATACCGTCGCCAAAAAGCAAAACGCGACCGTGGTCTTGGATATCAACAACGTGGTTTATATTGATACCACCTTGGCCAAGGACATTACCGACGACGTTCTCGCCGAACTGAACAAGGGCCACGAAAAAGAACTCGCCAAGCCCACTGAGGCGGCGAAGCCGGCTGATGCCAAGCCTGCTGCCAAGTAAGGTCTAGGCATTCCTAAAGAAACACTTAGTATCAGCCCGCTCCACCTTCAAGGTGGGCGGGCTTTTTTTGTGACAAATTACACCGGCCCAATATCTTAGTATTATCGGGCTCCGTTGGGTTTGTGCGTGCCCCCCGTCACGCATTCTTAACGCGACTCAAATCAGTTCCGGCTTTTCCTGCGATGGGATTATCCGCAACATTTTTCCGCCATCGCGCCCACACCTTCCGTATGACCACGCTTCTCGGACCCGCCATCTCCGCCCCGCGCCGCCCGGCGCTGGTTGATCGTGTGCTGGCCGGAGCCCAGACCGGACATGATTACACCCTGCGCCTCGCGAGCGGCATGGATGATGTTCGTGCAGCACAGATGCTGCGCTTTAAGGTCTTCAACCTTGAGCTCAATGAAGGGCTCACCGCCTCTTACTCCACCGGTTTTGATGCCGATCGCTTCGACGCCGTGTGTGACCACCTGTTGGTGACGACGGTAATGACCGGTGAAGTCATCGGCACCTACCGTCTGCAAACCGGCGCGCAAGCGGCGGCCAAC
>JBAXLL010000249.1:0-3229 GCA_037134835.1 Verrucomicrobiota bacterium | reverse complement strand
CCCCGAGCACCTGCTCCTTGGCGCTGGCGATAAAGAGCGAGGCGCGCCCCGACCCTTCCCAGTCGGCGGCGGCGAGGCCGCGGATGTCGGCCAGCGAGGGAAATTTCCTAGGCGAGGTGAATCCCCCGTCGGCCTGGCGGAAATAGACAAACACCTGCGCGCCGTCCGGGTCGCTCATCGCCACGTCTTCACGGCCGTCGCCGTTGAAATCACCAAAGGCGTAGGAGGCGTTTTTCACGGCGGCGGGCGGAGTAAAAACCCGCGGACGCGGCACGGGACCGGATTTTTTTTCATCCGTTTGCTCGAACGTGAAAAATTCGAGCTGCCCGGTCGGGTTGGCCGCAAAGACAAACGTGGCCGCGCCTTTGCCGCCGGCCGCCGGCAACGTTTGCAGCGTGCTGCGCGCTGGTTTGATGGCCAGCGCCAGCTCGGGGCCAAACTGGTGGGCGGCATTCTGCAGGCGCACGCGGAGCGTGTCTCGGTTGCCGCTGGCGAGATAAACGAGATCAGGCAGGCCGTCACCGTTCACGTCGCAAACTTCAAGGCCGTAACAATTTTCGTCCGCAAGCGCGAACCGTTCCGGCGCAGCCAGCGTACCGTCGGTTTGCTGGCGGAAAATAGCGAGCTCGCGCAGGCCCAGCATCACTAGGTCGGGTCGGCCGTCGCCGTCGAGGTCGGCCACATGAAGGGTACCAACGCTGCGCGCGGCGGCGGGAGCCTCAGAGATTTTCTTCTCCAGCCACGTGCCGTCGGCCTGCTGATAACGAATCGTGAGGGCCTGGGTGTCGCCCGTGTAGATTAGGTCGGGCCGGCCGTCGCCGTTGAGGTCGGCCACAGTGAGGTCAATCATCGTGATGCCGGTGGTCACGCTCACCCGTCTGAAGCGGGCATCCTCCAAGACCGGTTCCCAACGGTTGGCCCGCCCCGGCTTGGCCGGGTCGGGAGTCGCGCCGGGCTTGTGCTGGTACAGCAGCTCAATGGCCGCGTGATCGTTGTTGATGATGGCAAGGTCCGTGCGGCCGTCACCGTCGAGGTCGGCCGGCGTAAGCGCACGGATGTTCCAGTCGAGCTTGGTGATTTCGGGGCCGTCCAGGGTCACGTCAGGCGCGGCGGCGCGAAGCGCACCTGACCAGCCGCAGGCCAACGTGGCGGCCACGAGCACGGCAAAGGAAAAGACTCGGCTCATGGCAGCGGATTAGCGATCCGATTCACGCTGAAGAACCCTTTCGCCTCCTTCACTCCGTAGCCGGAGCTGAGGCCCCAATAACGGGCGATGTGCGCGAAATCGGGCTTCGCCGCAGCGTCCACCAACTGAACTTGGGCCGGCAATGGCAGACTGCCCAACATTCCCAGCAGGCTGGTGACAACCACGCGCATGTCCTCCACCTCCACCGTATTCGCCCCGTTAGGTGCGCTTGTCAGTGCGGCGCGGACATCCGTCCGCTCCCAGAAGACCGGCCGCTTTTCCTTCATGGCCTGAAGTGCTGTTTCAACGATGGCGGGCGATCCCATAGCCACAAATGCCGTCCGGTTCGCGATAGCGTAGGTGAAACCGCGCTCGGCGGGTGCGCCGGCGGGTCCTGGCGGGTTATATGTATAAAGCGTCTGCCCCAGGTAATCGCGTTTGATGAAAACCTGCTCCACAGCGTCACCAAATACGGTGTGCTTCACGGCCTCGACCGCTTTCATAAAGGCCTCAGGATTTTCGAGCGATAGGGAAAAAAGCTGATCCAGCTTGTCGAGTGCGGGCGGCTGCTCAGGATTCGCGTCGGCCGGCATCGCGACGGCGGATACCAAGTCGGAGCCCAGGCTGCCGATGAGGTCGCGTTTGAGGTCGATCCCCATCTGGGCACCTGTATTCTTGATTTCACCCTGTATCTGGGCGGCCAGCTGGGGGTTGATGGCCTCAATCACCTCCTCGAGCGCTACATAAGCGGCACGAAGATCAAACTTGCCGCTCGCTACGCTGATCCACTTGGCGGAAGCCCACTCCGGACGCACGGCCGCACCCGGACCGACAGCCAGGACTTTGACCAAGCCGCGTTCATCGCTCCAGCCTAGCCCGCCACTGATGGTCGTCTCCTTCGCGCCAAAGTTGACCGCATAATAGGCCTCATGGAGCACATCCAGGCCGAGGCCCTTCAGCAGGCCTTCCGCCGTGAATGGCGGGCCGCCCGCCGCACCTGCCGGTGGCAGCGCCTTGGTGAGAGCGTTGAGCAAGGAAGGATAGAGCGCCGCAAAATTCCCATAGCCGACCAACTGCGTCTCTCCGGTGCGCTTTTGGGCGCGGAGAAACGCCTCGCTGCGACCGAGGCCATTGGCCAGACCACCCCTTTTAATCGCATCAATCGCCGCGCAAATGCGCGCGTAGCTGGGGCTGAACAGCCAAATGCCCTGGCACATGGCCGATACATCCGGCACCACTGGGGCGCCGTTCTTGGACGGAGGGGGCGTGCTGGTGTGAACCAGAATGCCAGCGTAGTTTGTCGTCTCAACGCGTAGATTGGTGTTCTGACTCGCCGCGTCGGCTGCGAGCTTCTCGAAGGCTGCAGCATTGTCACCAAATTCCACTGCCAACAATATCGGCGGGATTTTGCTCTCCATGATATCGGCGATAAACGATGAAGGCAGCGCGATGATCGCGCCCCCCTTCGCCAGGGCAAGCAGTTCACGGATCGTCTTGCCCGTGGCGGCCTTGGATTGTTCGTCCCAATGATCAATTTGCATCTGCTGGCGCAGCGGGGCAAAAAATTTTACCATCTGCTCGTCGTTCCAAGTCTTGGCAAACGGGCTGGCGTCCCAGCCTTTCACTAAAGCGGGTGCGCTAGGTACGATGAGAGCGAGCGCGGTCTGGTCATCCACGAGGTCCGCCAGCGGTGGGTTGGCCACGACGGCCGCGCGAACCGGCAGGACGGGTACACACCAGCCGACAACCAACAGAACTGAAAACAGGGAGCGGAGTTTCATGGTTGAAATTGCAGGGATAGTCACGGGGCGGGCTTTGGCAGGACTTGAGTCGTCCCCCCAGCCTTCGTCGGGTGCGGTGGTGCGAGATAGTGGAAGCCGGCATTGGGATTGCGAGGGTCAAAGGCGAACGCGTCGCGATTACGAAGAAAGCTTTTCAGCGTCTCGGCGGGGATGGCGAAGTTGAGACCCTCGACGCCAACTTGCATCGCCTTCATGTTGTTCACGCCCACCACCTCACCGCGGAGGTTGAACAACGGCCCAC
>JBAXLL010000248.1:0-3234 GCA_037134835.1 Verrucomicrobiota bacterium | reverse complement strand
GCCCCAGACGGTGACCCAAAGCGGACGCTCGTCCTTCTCGTCGGCCAGTTGGATGATGAGGTCGCTGCCGGGGGAGCGGTTGGCTTCGCCGATGAACGCCTGGCCACGCGTTTTGCTGCCGACCACCGTGCGTTCGCGCAGGTAGCGGGGGCTGGGCCAATAACCGATCTCCTGTCGCGACTCGTCGGGCAAAAAGCCCGCCTGCGCGGAGCGTTTCAGCAGGTTGGGCAGATCCTTTTCGTAGGCGTTGAGTAAATCGTGGATAATGTCGGGACGCTCCAAGCCGCCGCGATTGCTCCACCCGGTGGTGGCGACGAGGGCCTCGATTTCAAAGAGGTCGGCATGCACCAGCAGCCGGATCATGGATTCCATGTCATCGGGCTCCACAGTGATGGGCGCGATGTCCGTCAGCACCACCAGGCGCGGCTTGAGCGGGGCGGCCGGATAAGCCCGCGCCACCATAACCAAGCAAATCAGAAAGATGGTGAGGGGGCGGCGGAGTTTCATGGCGGGCTATGGAAATTTAGGCGCAGAAAGCGCGGCGGTCGCGAGCGTCGGTCGCGGGATAACGGATGACAAGTCGCAAAGACGTTCTGAGACCAGTCGCTACCCGGAAAATATCAATTTCCGAGACGTGACCTCTTCGTGCTGCACTCGCCGCTCGAGGGCACAACACACCGACGATTTTTTTCGTTCACCGATTGCGGATAAAGTTAAGCCAACGATTGTTGCCAAATACGTTACAACAAAATCCGTCGCCATGAATCGCTTTGGTGATACTGGCTCAACGGTCGAGTATCAACCTGATGGCAAAAGGACAATTACTGGTGGAAAATCAGCGGACTATATTTCTGGGTTGCTGTCTATTTTCCAGATGGCATGGGATAAAGTTTCTGATCGCGACAAAATAATTTTCTCTCAGCATATGCAATTGTCTGGGAGCCTCATGTCCGTCGAGCATCGAGAGGTGTTTTCATATGCCATGCTACATTATTATTATGAACTGAAGCATTCTAACCAATACATTCCGGAAGTTTTGCGCGAGGCGATTCGCCTTATTCCTGAATATATGCTCCTTCTCCCCGACCTCCCGCGCCCCCTTTCTAACGAGATACGAAGTCTGCTTCTGAGGACGTATTCGAAAGGGTAAGTAGATGCGGTCATGTCTCAGAAATTGATATTTTCCCGCCGCGTCGGGCCTCCCTGTGCGGCGCGACAGAGAGACAGTGATGTTCATTTAAATAGCTTGGGCAGCACTTCGCGGAGGTAGATGCGCCAGATTTGGTAATCGTGGTGGTAGCCTTCGGATGCAGTCCACTCGTGCCTGATGCCGAGCGTGGTGAGCTGGTTGTGAAAATTGAGGCTGCTCTGCCAGCCTTGGTTGTCCGCAGTGCCGCTGCCGAGCCAGATGAGCTTGTAGTCCTGGTTGGTCTTGTCGGCGCTGGCGAAGGCAGGGCTGTTCTGCACGCCAAAGGGGAAACTAAAGCCGCCGACATAGGCGTAGAGCTCGGGATGCGAAAGGCCGATGGTGAGCGCGCTGCTGCCGCCCATCGAGTAGCCGAAGAGCGCGCGGTTGGCCTTGTCGGTCTTCACGCGGTAGGTGCTTTCCACGAGGGGCTGGATGTTGCCGAGGATGTCGCGCTCCAGATAACTGCCGCCGGTGGCGCCGGCGGGAGCGCCGCCGCGCGCCGCGCCCCCACCACGCGCGGCGGGGGCAATGCCGAGGGTTGATTGCAGCGCTCGGATGCTGGGCTGCTGGCCGGCGGCACCGGTCGTGTCGTGGATGAACGGCATGACGATGATGGCCGGCACGGTCTTCCCCTCGGCGAGGAGATTGTCCATGATGAGGTGGGCGCGGCCGGTCTGCGTCCAGCCGCGCTCGTAGTCGTCGCGGCCATGGAGCAGGTAGAGCACGGGATAGCTCGCGGTGGAGCGCTCGTAGCCGGGGGGCGTGTAGATCACGACGCGGCGTGCGGTGCCGTTTTCCTTGTTGAGGTATTGGTGCTCATGGAGCGTGCCATGCGGCACGTCGCGAAAGTCCATCCACTCCGTGCCGGGGCCGGGCACGTCCACCATGCTCTTATAGACGCCGGAGGCGGGGCGGACGTGGGTGTTGGCGGGGTCGGGCGTGAGCGAGCCGTCCACGGAGAACCAGTAGCTGTAGTAGCCGGGCTTGAGCGCATCGGTGGTGAAGGACCACACGCCATTGTCGCCCTTGGTCATCGGAATGGTGTCGCCGGTGAAGTCGCCGAGGAGGTTGACAGCCTGAGCGCCGGGGGCCGCGAGGCGGAAGGTGACCCGGAAATCGGCCGCGACCTCGGGTGAGCGGGTGGTGCCGCCACCGCCGCCGAAACCGCGGGCACCGCCGCCGCGCGGCGGCTGGGCGTGAAGCATGGCGGGGGCAAGGGCGAGGAGAGCGGCGAGCGCACCGCACAGGAGTCGGTTTTTCATGACAAGGGCGGGATAAAATGGGCGGGATAAAAACGTGGCGTCCGCGAGCGTGCCGACGAGGCGCCTGATCACAAGTCCCAAACGGCACCTGGCGCGTGGGCGACCGCGCCGCAATATATAAAGATGGAGCGCGACGTCCCCGGCGCGTCCTCCGACGCGGGGTAAAGACACTCCGCCCTTAACAGGACACTACCACCCCGCAGGGAGTGTGTCAGTTTGGTCGGCGTAGGTTGCGCGCTCGTCGCGCAACTTCGCGCACCGCAGGCAAACGTGGCGCGTCAAACGCGCCACCTACCTCGGAAAAGGCAAACTGATACACTACCCCATGCCCGGGCTTGACCATTTTTGAGAAACGTCGCCTCATCCTTAATCCCCTCCATGAAAGCTTCGCTCCCCGCCAAAACCTTTTTATTTCTCGCCGGCCTTGCCCTGCCGTGGGCATCCGTTCCCGGCGCAGCGCCCACGCCGCCCGCCGCCGTCGCGCCGGCCGCAACTCCGGCCACCCCGGCGGCACCGGCCGTGCCCGGAGTGGTGAAATCCGTCTTCGCCCAGATGGCCGATGGCAGCGACATCGAGGCCTACACGCTCACCAACCGGCGGGGCATGACCGCCAAGGTCATCACCCTCGGCGCCATCGTCGCCGAGCTGAACGTGCCCGACAAGGCCGGCGCGTTCGTCAATGTCCTCAAGGCCGTCCCTGCCAACGCCGCCCAGGCCGCGCGCGGCCAGACCGCCGCCGTGCAGGGCCGCGTGGCCAACCGCATCGCCGGCGCGCGCTTCACG
>JBAXLL010000247.1:0-3248 GCA_037134835.1 Verrucomicrobiota bacterium | reverse complement strand
GTGCCACCCGCGCCGCCACGGCGGGGCCGAGGGACTCCGCGGACAGCCGCCCCAGCAGCCACGCGGAGAGCAACGCCAGTCCGGCGAGCGCGACCACGTTGGCCGTGACGAGTGCACCCGTGCGCGCACGCAGCACCAGGCCACGACGGCGCAGATGCGCCGGCCGCAGCCAACCTCGCAGGTGGGCCCGCAGCAGCCCGGCCCGCGCGCTGGGTACGAGCGGCCCGCACGCTGTGGCGAGCGCACGCAGCTCGTCGGCAGAGAGGTGGCCGGTGGCAGCGCAGAATTTTTCTCCGTTGATGACCAACTGGCCGTTCTGCTCGCGCACCTCGGTGATATGTTCCCAGCGCCACACCTGCAGCGCGTCGGGCTCGTTGGCTGGTCGGCCGGCGGTGCCGGCAGGCCAGTTGCACAGCCCGGCCGGTGAAAAGGAGAACGGCAGGTCGTCCACCATGACCCGCCAGCCGCCCGGCCACAGACTAAGAACCTGCCAGCGCCGCCAGGCAGGCCAGGCGTGCCGGCCGCCCCACCAGCTCACACAACCCCAGCGGGCCCGCCGCGAAAGCTGCACTCCATCGAGGAGCAAGAGCGCCCAAAAAACGGCGACGAACAAGACGGGGTCGGTCATGGTAAAATCAGACGGTGTCGGGTTGCCTGCGGGCGAACGGCCTCACCCCGCGGGCCATGACAGTCACCTCACCTCTCACACCCGGCCTGTGATTTTTTTCCAGAATTTCTTGACCGCACCACCCATGGCCACCGCCGCGACCACGACCACTTTCCACCCAGCCGCCAGCAGGGCGCCGAGTTTGGCGAAAAGGCCGGCCTTCGACGCAAGCACCCCGGCACCGCCGAGCACCAGCGCGCCGAGACCGTAGGCCGCGACCTTGTCACCCGTTTTCCACTCGGAGTATTTCTGGCCGGCGACGTAGCCAAAATTCGCCGCCAGCAGTTTGTCCGCCTCAGCTTCATCGGCCTTAAAGGTGGGCGGATCGGTGACCAGCACCGCCTTCATGACGCCACCGCGCCCGAGCAACTGGATCTTTTCATTGATAAAGACGCTCTTAAAATTGTCCCGCGATGTGCTGAGGTTGATGGCCCATTTCAGGTTGTGGGTCTGCTCGTCATAGTGGGGCGGCGTGGCCCAGCCGGTGATCTTCATCTCCTCCCATTTTCGTTCCCGGCGGGCGGCGTTGATTTCGTCCTCGTTGGCGGTCATGGCCGCCATTAGCTTGGGGGCGTCGAGCTTGTTTTTCTCGTCGTCCTTCACATAGCCGACCGGATCATAGTCAAAAAATAGCGACCAGCCTTGCGGGGCGAGCAGGACGCCCGCTTCGTGACCGCTGCGGTCGTTTTGGTTGAGTTCGAAAAATTTTTCGATGCCCTCCTCACCTACGAAGGCGAACCCGGCCGGCACCTTCAGCTCGGCGGCATCCTTGAGCGGCACGGTGACGGGTCCGCGGGTGAGCTTCACGCCCACCGATTCAAGCTTGTCGAAATAATTTTTGAGTGCGGGCGCATCGGCGGCGTGCGCGGCCGCAAGCCACACGGCGCCGAAGGTTAGCAGGGCGAGAAAGGGGCGACGGGACAGTGGCGTAAACATATGAAAGAGTGCCCAAACGGTGGGTCGCTGATGCGGCCGGAAGCAATGGCGAAATGCCGGACGCGCCGCCCCCTACCCCAGCACCAGATTCTCCCCCGTCATTTCCGCCGGCTTGGGCAGGCCTAGCAGCGCCAGCACGGTCGGTGCGATATCGGCCAGACGGCCGCCGGAGCGCATCTTGGTTTTGCCAGTGGCGAAACCATCGCCCACCACAAAGACCTCGACGAGGTTCAGAGTATGCGAGGTGTGCGGCGAGTTGTTCGCCGCGTCCCACATCTGCTCGCAGTTGCCGTGGTCGGCCAGGATCACGGCGCGGCCGTTTTTCTGCGCGAGGGCGGCGAGCAGCTCCCCCACCCCGGCGTCGGTCGCCTCCACGGCGCGGATGGCCGCTGGCAGCGAACCGGTGTGGCCGACCATGTCGGTGTTCGCGTAGTTCACGACGATCAGGCCGAATTTGCCGGAGAGAATCGCCGCCTTCGCCGCGGCGGTCACCTCGGCGGCGGACATCTCGGGCGCGAGGTCGTAGGTCGCCACCTTCGGGCTCGGCGGGCAGGCACGCTCTTCGCCCGGGAACGGGGTGGCACGGTAGTTGTTGAAGAAAAAGGTGACGTGTGGGTTTTTCTCGGTCTCGGCGCAGCGGAACTGCGCGAGGCCGGCCGCGCTCACGACCTCACCCAGGATATTTTTCAGCTTTTCCGGTTTCGGCAGGATGACATTCACGGGGAGACCCGCCTCATATTCCGTCATCGTTGCATAGTAGAGATCGAGTTTCCGGCCGCGGTCGAAGCCGGTGAAATCGTCGAGCACAAACGCCTTGGTGATCTCACGCGGGCGGTCGCCGCGGTAGTTGTAAAAGACCACGGCGTCACCGTCGCGGATCGTGGCGAGGGGCTTCCCGTCGGGGCCGGTGATCCAGGTCGCAGCCACGAACTCGTCGCCCTTCTGGGTCACGGTGAGCGGCTGGTCATAGTAATTTTGTACGGCGGCTACCGCGCTCGGTGCGGTGGCGACGGCTTTCTGCCCGGTGAGCATCGCATAGGCCTGCTGCACGCGCTCCCAGCGGTTGTCGCGGTCCATCGCCCAAAACCGGCCGCAGACGGTGGCGATCTGCCCGAGGCCGATCCTGGCGCACTGCGCATCCACCTCGGCCACGTAGCGCAGCCCGCTCATCGGCGGCGTGTCGCGCCCGTCGGTGAACGCGTGGATGAACACCTGGCCGGGGACGAGGCCGTCGGCCTTCGCCTGCCGCAAAATCCCGTAGAGGTGCTCCAGCATCCCGTGGACGCCCGCGTCGCTCACGATGCCCATGAGATGCAGCTTCGCGCCGGCCCGCGCCTTGACGCGCGCGATGGCCGCGCGCCAGACAGGATTTGTGGCGAGCCGGCCCTCGGAGAACAGCTTGTTGAGGCGGACGAGCTCCTGGTCTACGATGCGGCCCGCGCCGATGTTTTCATGGCCGACCTCGCTGTTGCCCATGACACCGGCCGGCAGCCCCACATCGAGGCCGCTGGCGGCGACCAACGTGCGCGGCCAGCGCGCGTGAAGGGCGTCGTCGCACGGCTTGCGTGCGAGCACGGTGGCATTGCAGGCATCCTGCGACGGATCGGGATTCTTGCCCCAGCCATCACGGATGACCAGGAGAACG
>JBAXLL010000246.1:0-3259 GCA_037134835.1 Verrucomicrobiota bacterium | reverse complement strand
GACCTGGTGGATCCTCATCTCGCCGCGCTCCGTCGGCAGGGTGGGAGTTTTCGCACTGTCCCAGCCGAGGATGATGACCCGGCCCGCGATGCTCCCGGCGGGCACCGTGCCGTCGAGCAGATCGGCGAACGCAATGGTCTTCACCGGCTCTGCGGCCTTGAGACTGCCATGCCAGACATTGTTTGCATCCACCGGCAGCCAGCCGTCGCCCACGTAAATTTTCCCGCCGGCCTCCGCCCGCGCCGGCTTCCCCGTCGCCAGTTCAAGGCAGCAGAGCACCAACGAGCGATAGGAAGCGCCGCGATATTCCTCCACGAGCGGGATCGTTGGCCCGTCAAAATCCACAAAGCCCAACGCCGCCGCCGCATCGAGCAGCGCCGGCAGTGGCATCCAGCCCAGGTCGCCGCGCTCCGCCGCCGGCAGTCGGTGGTCGCCGAACTTGAATCTGGGCGCAAGCATCTGGGCGGTGCCTTCCGTTGCCTCCAGCCGGGTCTGAATGGCGACCGGCAGTTTCTTCATCGCGGTGGCCAGCGCGGCGTCGCCCTCGGGCGACTTGGCCTGGTCGAAAAAGAATTTGAGGACCACCGCTTTCGCTTCCAGCCGGACGCACGCATCAATGGCCTTGGCATACTGCGCGCGGTCATACGGGAACGCGCCCAGCTTCCGCTCGGTGGCATCGTCCACCATCACGACGGCGAAGTCGGACGCGAAGTCGCCTCCCAGCGCCCGCGCGGCCACGGCGAGAAAGACCAGCACGGGGCACCACAGTTTCATCCGGAGAGGATGCGATGGAATGGTCTGGCGGGTGTCGAGGCCGAACCGGTTGCCGTGAAGCTTGCGCGCCACGGCGCCGCGCGGCATCAACGCCCCCATGACGGTCGGCGTGCATCCCTTGGCGGGATTCGACAAGCTTCTGCACTATCGGGTGCCGGAGGCCTTGCGTGCGTCGGTTGCCATCGGTTCGCTGGTGCGCGTGCCCATCCGGGGCCAGTTCACGCTCGGCCTCGTCGGCGAGATCGGCGCGCCGAAAGATTTTCCTTTGGATAAGCTCAAGCCGCTCGCCGCCGTGGTCTATGATTTTCCCGCGCTTACGCCCGACCTGCTCGGGCTCGCCCGCTGGATCGCCGCCTATTACGCCGCGCCGCTCGACGCGGTCATCGAGACGATGCTGCCCGTCGCCGTCCGCAAGGCCGCGCGGTTCCGGCAGGAAAAGCTCCTGGTGCTCGCGCGCCGTCCTGACGACGCCGAACTGGCCGCACTCGCGAAACGCGCGCCCCAGCAGGCAAAACTGTGCGCGTTTCTCGCGCAGCAATTCCGCCCGCAGCCCAAGCCGCTCGTGCTTTCACGTCTGAGTCTCACCGCCGCCGTTGTCACCGCATTGGTGAAGCGCGGTCTCGTGCGCGAGGCGTCGCGGCGCGTCGTGCGTGTGGCCTACGCCGACGATTTCGCCGGCGGCGAGCTCGTCGCCACCCAGCCGCATGTGCTGAACGCCGAGCAGCAAGGCGCCGTGGACGCGCTCACCGCCAGCCTCGCCGGGGAAAAATTCGGCGTGACGCTGCTGCATGGGGTGACGGGCTCCGGCAAGACGGAGGTCTACCTCCGCGCCATCGACACGGCGCTGCGCGCCGGCGGCGGGGTGGTGTTTCTCGTGCCCGAGGTGGCGCTCACGCCGCAGACCGTCGCGCGGCTGCGGGCGCGGCTCGAGTCCATCGCGCCCGACCATCAGGTCGTCGTGTGGCACAGCCACCTGAGCGAGGGCGAGCGGCTCGACGGCTGGCACGCCCTCGCCACCGGCGCGGCGCGCATCGTCGTGGGTGCGCGCTCGGCGGTGTTCGCCCCGGTGAAGGATTTGCGGCTCGTCGTCGTGGACGAGGAGCACGAGCCGGCCTACAAGCAGGATGAGACCCCCCGCTACCACGCACGCGACACCGCCGTGATGCGCGCCAAGCTCGCTGGCGCGCACTGCCTGCTCGGCTCGGCCACGCCCTCCCTCGAGAGCTTCGCCAACGCGCTGGCCGGCAAATACGCGCTGCTGCGCCTCCGCCAGCGCGTGGACGACCGCCGGCTTCCGCATATTGACGTGGTGGACATGCGCATCGAGGTGCTCCGCACCCGCGGGGCGACGGCGCTCTCGCGCACGCTGGTCGAGGCGATGCGGGACCGGTTCGAAAAGAAGGAGCAGACCATCCTGTTTATCAACCGCCGCGGCTATGCGCGCTCGCTGCAGTGCCGCCAGTGCGGCCATACGGAGGAGTGTACGCATTGCAGCATCGCGCTCACCTATCACCGCACCGACGAGACGCTGCGCTGCCACCTCTGCGGGGCGCAAAAGCCCGCGCCCCTCCGCTGCACCAAGTGCGCTGCGCCCGACATTCGCTGGCAGGGCCTGGGCACGCAGCGGGTCGAGGAGGCGGTGCGCCGCGTGCTGCCGCGCGCGCGCGTCGAGCGCATGGACACCGACACGATGGCAAAAAAAAACCGCTTCCGCGAGGTGCTCGCCGACTTTCGTGCGGGCAAAACCGACGTGCTCGTCGGCACGCAGATGATCGGCAAGGGCCTCGACTTTCCCAATGTCACGCTCGTCGGCCTCGTGGACGCGGACCTCTCGATGCACGTCCCGGATTTTCGCGCCAATGAGCGCACCTTCCAGCTTCTCGTGCAGGTGGCTGGCCGCGCCGGCCGTGGCGACCGCACCGGCGAGGTGGTCGTGCAGACTTTCACGCCGCAGGCCGGGGCCGTGCAGTTCTCCCGTCACGCCGACTTCGACGGCTTCGCCGCCGCCGAGCTAGAGGTACGGCGGCAGTTTCAATATCCGCCCTGCCGCCATCTCATTCACCATCTCTTCCGCGGGCCGAACCCGGAGAAGTTGAAATTTTTCGCCGAACAGTGGACCAAGCTGGTGGCGAAGGAACTAGGGAATCGCGTCGAGCTGCGCGGCCCGACACCGTCGCCCATCGAAAAAATCAAGGATGAGTATCGCTGGCAGCTCTGGTATTTCACCCACAGCGTGACCCGCGTGATCTCGGACCTCGCGAAACTGCGCACCGGATTCGCCTGGCCCGACGATGTCACGCAGGTGCTCGACGTGGATCCGGTTAACCTGGCGTGATCCGACCCATGGGAAGCTTCCATCCAGGCACCCGGCGCCATGGGCGTGCTTGCGTTGACCGGCCGGCGGCGGTGAGGCTGGAAAGGTGAGCGCAACGAGCCGCCCAACCAGCCCGATGACCGCCGCCACGCCTGTGCGGGCGGCGGTGCC
>JBAXLL010000245.1:0-3265 GCA_037134835.1 Verrucomicrobiota bacterium | reverse complement strand
CGGCGATGCAGGCCTCGCACGTCAGCCACGGGCCGGGGATGAGCTTGGACTGGGCGGCGGCCCAGGCGTGGTGTTGGTCGCGGTGGTCGGCGAGCGCGACGAGGTAGCCCGTGTCAACGAGCGCGTTTGCGTCCGATGTCACGGAAATAATTCTTGTTGGTGGAGAGGTCGCCGGGGCCGCTGGCGGAGCCAATGAAATCCTTGAGCGCCTCGGCCATGTTGATGCCGTTGCCGGTGGCGAGGCCGCGCACGATGGCGTCGCGCATGACGACGGAGTAGCTGCGGTGGCGGGCATGGGCCTCGCGGCGCAAACGGGCGTCGAGGCCGGCGGGGAGCTTGATGGTTTTGGCGACCATGTTGCGGGTATTACGCGCGGGTGTTACCCGGTGTCAAGCGCGGAGGGCGCAGCCCATCTGCGCCCCTGCAGGACGGAGCGGCGCATTGGGGACAACGCCCCGGACCTTGGACTATTCCCGCACCTGTCCGGTGCCTTCGACGAGGTATTTGTAGCTGCAGAGCTCGCGCAGGCCCATCGGGCCGCGGGCGTGCAGCCGGTCGGTGCTGATGCCGATCTCCGCGCCGAAACCGAATTCGAAACCGTCGTTGAAGCGGGTGCTGGCATTCCAGAGGACGACGGCGCTGTCCACGGCGGACTGGAAACGAGCGGCGGCGGCGGGGTCAGGGGTCACGATGGTGTCGGTGTGCGCGGAGCCATCGCGGTTGATGATGGCGATGGCTGCCGCCAGCGAATCTGTGACGCGGATGTTGAGGATGAGATCGAGAAACTCAGCGGTGTTGTCAGCGGGTATGGCCGGAATGTAGGCGAGCTTGGTGCGGGCGAGGATCGAGGCGCTGGCGGGGTCGCAGCGGAGCTGGACGCCGGCGGCCAGGAGCGCGGTGGCCAGGCGGGGCAGGAGCGTGTCGGCCACGGCAGCATGGACGAGAAGCTGCTCGGCGGCGTTGCACACGCCGGGTCGTTGCACCTTGGCGTTGAGGAGGATTTTCTCCGTCATGGCAGGATCGGCGTCCTTGTCCGCATAGACAAAGCAAACGCCGGTGTAATGCTTGATGACGGGAATGGTGGAGTTTTCGGCGACGAAACGGATGAGACTCTCGCCGCCACGGGGGATGACGCAGTGAACGAGCGTGTCGAGCTTGAGCAAGGTCGTCAGCGCGGCGCGGTCGGTGGTCGGCACGAGCTGGACGGCGTCGGCGGAGAGGCCGGCAGCGGTCAGCGCCTGATGCACCAGCGCGGTGAGGGCGGTGTTGGTGTGGAAACACTCGCTGCCCCCGCGCAGGATGGCGGCGTTGCCGGACTTCAGGCAGAGGATGGCGCAGTCAATGGTGACATTGGGCCGTGCCTCGTAAATGATGGCGATGACGCCGATGGGAACGCGAACCTGCCGGAAGTGAAGACCGTTGGGGCGCGTCCAGTCCGCGAGAGTTTCGCCGACAGGGTCGGGGAGGGCGGCGACCTCGCGGACGGACTGGGCGAGGTGGGCGAGTTTGGCGGGCGTGAGGAGAAGACGTTCGCGGGAGGCGGCTGTGAGCGCAACGGCCTCGGGAGAAGCGAGATCGCGGGCATTGGCGGCGAGGAGTGTGGTGTGCGAGACGGCGAGGAGGTCGGCCAGTTTGGTGATGGCGGCGTTCTTCACTGCCGTCGGTGCAGTGGCGAGCGTGAGCGACGCAGCACGGGCGCGCTGGGCAAGGGACGTGACGAGGCTGACAAGATCTGCAGACATGGTAGCGCGGAGTTTGGCTTCATGGCTAAGAAACACACGGAAATTTTCAACTTGGTCGCAATGCGCCCACCCCCGATCGTTAGGGTCAAGTTTAGGAGGGGGATCAATTGAGCCGGCCACCGCGGCGCAGCAGCGAGGCGATAAAAAGCCCGAGAAAAAGCACGAAAAGAACCCGGGCGATGGTGGCGGCAGTGCCGGCAATGGCGCCGAAACCACAGATACCCGCGACGATCGCGATGAGCAGGAAGATGACAGCGTAATTGAGCATGAGAGCAGCGGTTTGGGGGTGAAGGAGGGGCTCCGGTCAATCATCGGGCTGAGGGCACGATGAGCACGCTCGTTGGCACGTTGACTCCCCAGGCGGCCGCCATGGATCCATCCTTGACCGTGGGCTCGCGAAAATTTTTCACGACCCTTGATTTTGCCGGCCTGCAGGACATCGGCTGGCAGCTCTCCGCCATTCCCGAGCCCTCAACGCTGGTCTGGGCGGCGGTTGCCGGTGCCTTGGGCGTGGGGTGGCGGCGCCGGTCGCGCCGGGCCTGAGGGCTCTGGAGCACTTTAAAAATAATATGGCTGTGTTTAGGTTTTGAGGGCAAGGACGGACCGTTTCCCGTGATCCTATTAAAAAACAGGGCTTGAAATTCCGCCTCTGCGATCTTTGCGATCTTCATGTTGAAATGCCTGATTTCCGAATTCGGATTCCTCCGTCTCCTCCCATCCTGACTCCTGAATCCTTTCATCCCTCTCCGCGTTTCAGCGAAGCTGCTCTGGCCGCGCTGGTGCGGACGGTGCGGGTTTTATTGTTTGAACTGACGCGCGGGCCGGACACGTTTCCGGCCATGACCGAGGTGCAACATGAGACCGTCTTTTTTTCCGGCCGCGTGCAGGGGGTGGGCTTTCGCTACACGGCTGCGCAGGTGGCCAGAGAGTTCGAGGTCGCGGGTCATGTGACCAACCTTGACGATGGGCGCGTGCGCCTGGAGGCCGAGGGTGCACCCGCCGAACTGGAGGCGTTTGTGACGGCGGTGCAGGAGCGGATGCACGGCTATATCCGCAAGGCCGAGCGGCTGAGCGCGCGCCGTACGCCGCAATTTCGGGGTTTTTCCATCCAATGACTGCCGCCGACCACGCCCCTCCTGCCGCCATTGAACTGCGGGCGGTGACGAAGGATTTCCCCGTGGGCCTGCGCGGGCTGAAGCTGCGCGCCGTGGACAACCTCACGCTCGACGTGCCGGCCGGCCAGGTCTTCGGGCTGCTCGGGCCCAACGGCTCCGGCAAAAGCACCACGATCAAGATCGTGCTCGGCCTGCTGGCACCGACGGCCGGCGAGTGCCGCGTGGTCGGCGTGTCGAGCGCCCAGGTGGAGTCGCGCCGCAACGTGGGCTACCTGCCGGAGGCGCCCTATTTTTACCGCTACCTGAGCGGGGCGGAGCTGCTGCAGTTTTATGCGCGGGTGTGCGGTGTGCCGCGCGCGCGGCTCGGCGCGCGGGTGCGCGAGGTGCTCGACTGGGTCGGGCTCACGG
>JBAXLL010000244.1:0-3272 GCA_037134835.1 Verrucomicrobiota bacterium | reverse complement strand
GGGTGGCGGCAGGTGGCATCGACTCGGTGGCGATCAAAATGACTTGGTTGGTCTTGGCGTCGAGGGTGGAGGTCTTGGCACCGCTTTTCGTCTGTACAGTTTGCACGACTTCAAAGCTGGTCGGGCTGTTTTCCTTGATGACAGTGAGGGTGCCGTTGCCGTGCGAGCTGAACGCCTCCATCGTGGCCGGGTTGAACAACCCGCCGTCGGAGCTGCCGGCGAGCGGGAGGCTGGCGAGGATTTTGCCGTCGGCGGCGTCGAGGATGACGCAAGTGGCCGGCTGGCGGCACATGACAAAGAGGATGTGGTTCTTGATGTCGAGGCCGAGGCCGGCAGGCGTGGTGGAGGCGCCGAGGGTGTAGTGGCCGGTGACGGCGAGAGTCTTGGCGTCCACGACGGCGACATTGGCCCCATCCTCGACATCAATGTAGACGTGGCCCTTGCCGTCGCTCTGGCCCTGTTCGGGCGCGCCGCCGAGATCAATTGTGCCGACGACGGTGCCGTCCTTCGGGTCAATCACGGTGACGTTGGGCGCTTGGTGGCTGAGGATGTAGATGCGACCGGTGAACGGCTCGTAGAGCATGCCATCGGGGCTGCCTTGTACATCAATGGTCTTGACGGTGGCGAGCGTCTTCGCGTCGAACATCGTGATGGGCCGGCTGCTGACGAAACCGTGGTGCGACGCGGGATCCACCACCGCGCCATGTCCGCTTCCAGCGACGGTGCCGACTTCCTTGAGCGTGTCGAGGTCGAAGACATGCACCTGCGGACCACGCGCCACATAGAGGCGGCGGTCGGTACTATCGGCATAGACGTAGTCGAGTCCGCCGGTGCCGGGGAACTGGGCGGTGTTGACGACCTTATAGGGCGCGGGCACGGCGGGCGCGGCGGCGCGCACGAGGCTGGCGGAGGCAATCAGCGCGAGGCCGGCGGCGAGCAAGGCACGGGAGAAGGTGGACGCAGGGGAGTTGTTCATGGGATTGGGTTGGGGTGAGGCGGGATGCTACCTTGCCCGAAGGAATATTACCAGATGATTACGCACCTAGGTTTTCAGACAGTGTACGGAACAGATATTATTAATGTCCATGGAGATAGAGTGTATAGGCAAAATCAAGTCCCAGTATATGGGATGTGAAGGAATCGGTCTTTATGCCTGCTAATTTTGTCCCGTGTGATCTATGCTTATCCGTACTTTATCTGTCGTTCACCCGCTGAGTCTGTCTCAGGGGAAAACTTTTTCCAAGTCGTCCACTTGATCGAGCAGGTGTTTCGCCAGCGTGCCGGTTTGTTTCAGGCCGGAGGTTTTTTCCAACTCGGCAACGGTCGCGGAGAACTCGGCGGCGGGCTTCACCCCTTTTGGCTTCTGCGCCTCGACGAGCGGACGCGCCTTGTCCCACGCGGCGCGGACAGCGGTGACAGCGGTTTTTACGCGGGCGGTGTCGGCTTTCTCCACGGCGTTTTCTACGTCGCGGCCGACGCAGTCGAGCAGCGTCACGTCCACGGGGATCGCAGGCCCGAAGCTGCGGCTGGCCTCGGCGGCGAGGCGCGTGAGCTCGTTGGCGGCGGTCATCGCGGAGAGGCGGTCCTTGGCCTTGACGGATTTTTCGAGGGCGGTGGTCGTCGCCGTGAACTCGGCGGCGGGGCCGATTTTCTCGGCCGCGAGCTTGGCTAAGCCGGTTTTGAGCTCGGCGACATCGGCCTCGGCCTTCGTCCAATCGTTCGCGGCGCTGTGATCGTAGGCGCCCTCGGCGGACTCGCCAAAATCTGCGAGCGGGGCGGGCACATTGGACGCGGCGAGCGTGGCGGCGCAGGCGGCGAGCAGGCCGGTCGCGAGGAGCGGAAGGAAAAGTTTGTCAATGGTTTTCATGGCATGGGAGGGACAAGTGGAGCGCAGCTTGATGATGGTGGAAAATTGCGGGGCAACCCGGCGGGGTCAGTCTTTCTTGGCCTCGTCCTTGTCGGTGGCGAGCACCTTGCCGTCGCCGGCGTCAATCTCGACCTCGGTAACGCTTTTGTCCGTGCCGACGATGTCGAATGAATACTGTAGGTTGCCGTCTTCAACCTCGAGCTCGCCGAGGATAACGGCACCCGGCACGGCGGCGAGCGCGGCGCGGCGCGCGTCGTCGAAGGAGATTTTGGCGAGGGCCGGCAGGTCGGCGGGTTTCACTTTGCCTATGGGGCGGATGGAGCCGACGACGGCGGGGGCTTTTTCATTGGCGGATAGGCCGTGGCAGGCGGCGAACGCGATGGCAGCGAGGGAAACGGCGGCGAGGACAGCGAGACGGAGGGAGATTTTTTTCATGGTGCTTGGTTGGGTGATGCGTTGGTGATGCGGTTTTGCGTGGCCAGCATGGCAGACGCACGATTACGCGTGCATGACGTGGCGGCGATTTTTCCGGAATTTTTGCCGTGCGCCGCGTCATCTTCCCGTAATCATGGATGCCCTAACCTTCACCCCTCCCATGAAAACACCCAACCGCTCCCTCGCCTGCCTGCTCGCCCTCGCTGCCGCCCCGCTCTTTGGCGCGGACGTCCCCGCCGCCGCGTCCGGCCCCTACAAATTGTTCAAGACGATTGAGGTCCCCGCCGGCGCGACCAGTTGGGACTACCTCACGGTGGACTCTGAAAACCACCGCCTCTACGTCGCCAACAGTACCAGCGTTGTCTCCATTGACACCGAGAAAGACACCGTCGTCGGCCAGGTGGACGACACGAGCGGCGTCCACGGTTTCGCCCTCGCGCCGAAGCTCGGACGCGGTTTTTCCAGCAACGGCCGAGCCAACAGCGTCAGCGTCGTTGACCTGAAAACCTTGAAAACGCTTTCGAAGGTGGACACCGGCCAGAACCCCGACTGGATCATGCTCGAGTCGTCGCAGAACGAAATCTACACCTTCAACGGCACCAGCAAGGACTCCAGCGTGTTCAACGCCGACACCGGCAAAACTGTCGCCACCATTCCTCTCGGCGGCCGGCCGGAGACCGCGATGGCCGACTCAACCCTCGGTCGCATTTACGACAACATCGAGGACAAGGACGAGATCGCTGTGATTGACATCAAGACGCATGCCGTCGTCGCCCACTGGCCCATCGCGCCCAACACCGGTGCGACTGGTATGGCCATTGACCTCGCGCACAGGCGGCTCTTCCTCGGTGCCGACGGCAGCCACACGATGGTAATGCTCGACTACACGACCGGCAAGGTCGTCGCCACCGTGCCCATCGGCGCGGGCGTGGACGCCAACGCGTTCGACCCCGGCACACAATTCGCCTTC
>JBAXLL010000243.1:0-3283 GCA_037134835.1 Verrucomicrobiota bacterium | reverse complement strand
GCGGAGGCGGCCATGATGGCGCGGACCTGCGCTACGACTTGGAGATCACGCTTGAGGACGCGGCGCGCGGGTTGGAGAAAGAAATTTCATTTCGTAAGGCGATGACGTGCTCGCGTTGTGACGGCCAGGGCGCGGAGCCCGGCGCGAAACGCACGAACTGCCCGACCTGCAAAGGCTCGGGGCAGGTACGTCGCAGTGGCGGCATCATCACTTTCACCCAGACCTGCCCGACTTGCGCCGGGGCGGGCCAGCGGGTGGACAAGGTCTGCACCGCGTGCCGTGGCGAGGGCCGTGTGCCGCAGACGACCAAACTCACCGTGAAAATCCCGCCCGGCGTGGACACCGGCTCGCGTCTGCGCTCCTCGGGCAACGGCGAGGCTGGCCTCGCGGGCGGATCGGCGGGCGACCTCTATATCGTGCTCACGGTGAAAGACCACGAGCTTTTCGAGCGGCAGGGCGACGATCTGTATTGCGAAGTGCCGGTAAAATTCACGCTCGCCGCGCTGGGCGGCAGCATTGAGGTGCCGACCTTGTCTGGGAAAGCCTCGCTGAAAATCCCGCCCGGCACGCAGAGCGGCACGACATTCCGCCTGCGGGAAAAGGGCATGCCGAGCCTGCGCGGTGGCCGGCAGGGCGACCAGCTCGTGCGGGTCCAGGTCGAAGTGCCGTCGAGCCTGACGGCGGAGCAGCGGAAAATCCTGGAGGACTTTGCCCGCGTGAGCGGCGATGCCGCCGAGCCGACCTCGAAAGGTTTTTTTGAGAAGGCGAAGAAGTTTTTCTGACAAGGCTGTTCGGGCCTTAAGCGGATGGTGCCAAGCGGCGAAGCAGCGAAACGGTGTTTTAAGCAGGAAACCAGGAAACCAGGAAACCAGGACGCCATGAGGCGGATTTCTGATTTTGGATTGGGGATTTTGGATTGCCTCGGTCTCTTGGCTCCTGCTTGGCCGTTCTTGGTTTCATGGCTTCCTGCTTAAATTTTATCTCCGTTTTGTCCCATCGCGTCTTTGCCTGATAATCAGCATCTATGCTTGCGGCTTGCCAGCGGGGCCGGTGTCTGGGCGATAATGCGCGCGGTCCATGCGCATCGTCCTTCTCGGTTCCGGCCGCGGCTCCAACGCCGAGGCCATACTCAAGGCCCAATCGGCCGGCCGGCTCGGCCGTGCGCGGGTCGTGCAGATTTTTTCAGACCGGCCTGACGCCGGCATACTCGCGCTCGGGCCACGCTTTGACGTGCCGGCCCGGTTTGTGGATCCGGCACCCTTCAAGACGAAGCTGGAGGGTGAGGGGGAGTCCCGTTGGATCGCGGCCATCCGTGCATGCGAGCCGGAGTTGGTCGTGCTCGCAGGCTTCATGCGCGTGCTCAAACCGGGTTTTCTTGATGCCTTTGCGGGGAAAATCATCAATCTGCACCCGAGCCTGCTGCCAAGTTTTCCCGGCCTCGACGGGATTGGGCAGGCATTCCGCGCCGGGGTGAAGGTCACCGGATGCACGGTGCATTATGTCACCTTGGAAGTGGATGCCGGTAAAATCATCGAGCAGGCGCAGGTGCCTATCGGGGCAGGTGACACCTTGGACACGCTCACAGAGAAAGTTCACGCCGCCGAACATGCGCTGTTGCCGGCGGTCATCGCGCGGCTGAGCGGGGGAACTGAGGGATGACGGGGAGCGCAGGTCGCACGGAGAGAGACCTGAAACCGTCCTTGCTCCGCGTCAAAATCTTCGCGCAATGCGCGATTAACTCAGGTCAGACCGAGGATGTTCCCGTCGTCATCAATGTCAATGTGCTCAGCGGAGGGCACCTCGGGCAGGCCGGGCATGCGCATGATTTCGCCGGCGATGGGGATGAGGAAGCCGGCGCCCGCCGCGATCTCGATCTCGCGCACGGTGAGCGTGAAGCCGGCCGGCCGGCCGAGTAGCGTGGGATTGTCGGAGAAACTGTATTGGGTCTTGGCCATGCACAGGGGCAGGTTGGACAGGCCGAGGTCGGCGATGATCTTGATGTCGGCGCGTGCCTTGGGGCCGAACTCGACGCTGCCGGCGCCGTAAATGCGGGTTGCAAGGGCCATGATTTTCCCCTCGACGGTCTCGGTGAGTTCGTAGGCGAAGCGCGGCATCTTTCTCGGGCTGGCGGCGGCCTCGACGATCGCGGCGGCGGCCTCCTTGGCCCCTTCGCCACCCTTGCCGAAGTGGTCGCTGACGACACAGGGTACGCCGATGGCCGAGCAGAGAGAGTGGAGCAGCGCGGCTTCCTCGGCGAGATCCGGCGGAAAACGGTTGATCACCACGACGGGGGCGATGCCGAAAAACTTGGCGTTTTCGATGTGTTTTTCGAGGTTGGCGAAGCCGCGCCGGAGCGCATCGGCGTTGGGTGCGAGTAGCTCCTTGACCGGCACGCCGCCCTGATACTTGAGGGCGCGGATGGTGGCGACGAGCGCGAGGGCATCGGGCCATAAGCCGGAGGCGCGGCACTTGAGGTTGAGAAACTTTTCACCGCCGAGGTCGAAGCCGAAGCCCGCCTCGGTGACGGCGTAGTCGGCGAGGCTCAGGCCCATGCGGGTGGCGAGGATGGTGTTGGTGCCCTGCGCGATGTTGCCGAAGGGGCCGCCATGGATGATGGCGGGCGTGCCCTCCAGAGTCTGCACGAGGTTGGGCAGGAGCGCGTTTTTGAGCAGGGCGGCCATCGCCCCGTGGGCATGGATATCGCGGGCATAGACCGGGCGCTTGTCGTGGGTGAAGCCGACGAAGATGCCGCCCAGCTTGGCCTTCAGATCGGCGTAAGATTGCGCGAAACAGAGGATGGCCATCACCTCTGAGGCGGCCGTGATGTCGAAGCCGGCCTCGCGGGGGATGCCCGAGCCGCGCCCACCGAGACCGATGACCATCTTGCGGAGCGCACGGTCGTTCATGTCAAACACGCGCTTCCAGCGGATGGTGAGCGGGTCGAGGCCGATGTTGGCCTTCTTCTTCTGGAGCTGGTTGTCAATAAGCGCGGCGAGGAGATTGTGCGCCTTTTCGACGGCGGGGAAGTCGCCGTTGAAATGGAGGTTGATGTCGTCATGTGGTACGACGCGCGCCTTGCCGCCACCGGTGGCCCCGCCCTTCATGCCAAAGACCGGGCCGAGCGAAGGCTCGCGCAAGACGACGACCGCGCGCTTGCCGAGCTTGCTAAGGCCGTCGGCGAGACCGATGGAAGTGGTGGTCTTGCCTTCGCCTGCCGGGGTGGGCGTGACGGCGGAGACGAGGATGAGCTTGGCCCGCGCGGCTCTGGCGGGATCAATGAGGC
>JBAXLL010000242.1:0-3311 GCA_037134835.1 Verrucomicrobiota bacterium | reverse complement strand
CCTCTGGCCGGTGCGGCACCGCCGCCGCGAGCCCCGCCGGCCGCGCCGCGCCCGCCACCGCCCAACGCGAGACCCTCCAGCGGCACGCCGCCGTCCGCGCCCGCGTCGAGCCGCCGCATCGGCAGGTCGCCGAACAAAAGCTTGTAGCCCACGGTCGCCGCCTCATCGGGCAGCGGCCCCTCGACCTCCAGCCATTGCACTGCGTACCCGGGCATGCCGTCCTTGGTCGCGAGCGGGTTGACGTATTGCTCGTCGGTGCCGTTCACGCGCGTGCGGAAAAACCGCATCGCGTCCGTGCGGATGCTCTCACCGCCCGTGAGCTGCGCCTCGATTTCGATCACGGTAGGCTCCGGCGAAAAATCCCCCACCCCGATGGGGCGCGTCTGCCCTGTGCTTGAGGCATAGAAACCGATGGGCTCGTTGTTGCGGCCCGGCCAGACTTCGTCGGCGTTGGGGCGGTGCCAGACCGGTAGCCAGTAGGTCGGCACTTTCGCCGCGCCCTGGCCGTCGAACAGCCAGCGGCCGATGCCGCCGCCGCTGACCCAGATGGAATAGCCCTTCAGGCGGATGCGGTAGCGCCCGGCGGTCAACGCGGTGAAGGCCCACGTGTAGCCGCCGGCGTCGCTGAAAATGCTGGAGACCCGGCCCACCGCCTCGCGCTCGCGCGTCTCCTCGCTGGTGTTGGGCGCGCGACCGTAACGCACGTCAATCTGCGCATGCGAGTCGAGCACGGGAAACGCCAGCCGGTCCGGCAGGGTGCCGTTCTCACGCGGCTGGTAGCCGCCGCCGGAGTCGCGCGCGTAGATCTTCCGCACCGTTTTCTCCGGCCGTTCAAACGCCGCCGCCATCGCCTGCCGCATCGCGTAGTCGGAAGCGGTCAGGTAACGCTCCATCTGCACAAACGAGACATCCAGCGCCTCGGCGCTCTTGTTGAAGCCGTAGCGCTCTCCGTCGAGCGGCAGCTTGTCCTTCACCTGCGCCCACGGCACGTTGAGCAGGTCGCGCAACGCGTTCTCGTATTCGTAGCGGTTGAGCCGGCGCTGCGTGGCGCGGCCCCCGTCGCGCGTGACCATGGCGCGGTCGGTGGCTGTCAGGGTGGACGCCAGTCCGCCGACGAAGGCGGAGAGTTCCGCCGCAGCCGGACGCGGCTCGGTCTTCGGCGGCATTTCCCCGGTCTTCACCCGGTCATGGATTTTCACCCAAAGGGCAAAATTAGCCGCATCCTCCGGATCGTATTTCAGATCCAGCAAGTCGAGCTCGCCCTTGTTGGTCGCCGCATCATGGCAGTCGGAGCAATTGTTTTCGAAGAAAGGTTTCGCCTCCTTAAAAAGTGCGGCCCCGCGTACCGGCAGCACGGCCAGCAGCGCACCGGCAAGACCGATCAGGCACAGGGCCGACCGCGCGGTTCGGGATGAGGTAAAAAATGAAAAGGCGTGGGGCAACCGGCTCATGCTGAAAGTGTGGCAGACGAAACCATCATGTCCAGCAGGATGTAGCCGAGAATGGCGCAACGGGAACCGTTGCGCCCCTCGGACAATTTGCGAGCAGCACACGATAGGGTTGGGCACAGCTTTGATCATCATGTAGAAAGCTTGGATTTCTTGATTCCGTCCTCCATCTCCTGACTCCGACGCAGCAGCGTCGCCCTGAGCCTACCCAGGTGGTCGAAGGGCGCTCCTCCGCGTTTCTGCGATCTACCTCCGGCTTCTGGCCTCTGACCTCTGGCTTCCGGCTTCTGACCTCCGGCATCTGCCCCTCCTGTCTCCTGGCTCCCGTCTCCTGACCCCTCGCTCCTCCCCTTCACCTTGATCCACCTTGATCCAGCTTGATTGACGCAGCCTCCGCTGGCGTGTCCGGCGGATCGGTTCCGTCCATCTCCTCGCCCGTCGTCTCGCCGTCGCTCTCCCCGCCTCCCGTCTCGTCCTCGTCGGATCCCCACCGCCGGGCTTCCTCCTCCTCGTGGCGCAGCCGCCGTAGACGCTCAGGCAGCGGCAACCGGGCGTGGGTGGCAGCTTCTCCACCTACAGCGCCGCGCCCGACGAGACCCTCTTCTCCCTCGTCACCACCAGCCACGGCGCGCAGCTCGTCAACAGTGGCGACAGCCTCTGGCTGCAGATCCTCGACCAGGGCGATTTCACGTGGCGCACGCTCTGGTTCGACGCCGGCGTCTTCGTCACCGGCGCGGCCGTCCCCCAGGGCCTCATCGCAGTGCGGGCCAAGGGCGGCTTTCTCCAGCTGCGGGATAACACCTCCGCCTGCTGGCGCTCGATCTGGTGGAGTGCCGGGGTTCTCAAGATCGGCGTGGCCGATACCAGTGCCGACGATCCCCCCGGAACAGTTATCACCACGCCCGTGTATCGCTTTCATGCCGGCGACAACGGCCGCCTCCTGCAGCTCCTTGATCAGGCCGATGGCACCAAGTTCCGCACCCTCATCCTGACCCACGGTGCCCCCGGTGCCGGCCCGCTCGAATCTTAAATTTCAGATTTCAAATCTCATCTCTCAAATGAAAACTCCCCTCTCCGTCCTCTGTGCCCTCTGTGCCTCTGTGGTTCAACTCCGCGCGGTCAGCTTTCCGGCGGTCGCGACGCAAGTCATCACGACCGATTCTAACAGCCAGCTCGTCCTCGGCTACGGCGTGCCCACCGGCGTCACCGTTTCCCTTGCCAGCGGCGCAACCCTCAGCAGCAAGGTCGGCTCCACCGTCTCCTTCGGCGGGCTGCTCTGGACGCCCGCGACCTTCAGCATCGGCTCCACCGTGGTCACACCCGGCTCCTTCGGCCTCACGCTGCTGGGCGCGACCACTTCGACCAGTGCAAAATCCAGCCTCGGCCTGACCATCGGCACCAATGTCGAGGCGTACTCGGCCGCCCTCGACGGCTGGGCCGCGACCAGCTCGGCCATGGCCACACTCTTCGGCGATGGCACTAGCCCCAACACGATTTTGCCCGCTTTGGAGTGCACCATCATCTGGAACATCATCTGGCGATTGCTCACCGAGACCCCTCTACAGGCTCTTTTGCCCGACGGGGCCGCCAAAGGTGGGGGCCTGGTCGCGGCCGGCTACGGGCACGACTCGCGCACGGTCGCGCTCGGTGGCAGCACCGCTTACCCGGTAAAGATCCTGGTGCTTGGCGTGATGGAGGGGAACAATGAGTACAGTGGCGGCACCGACCGTGGCCTGTACTATGAAGACGGCCGCGTTGACCCCGATCTGGAGAAGACGGATGGCATCAACGAGTGCTGGCTCAAGGTTACGTCCGGCGGGTCGAGCAAGTACTACTATCTGAACCATGGAGACGGTCTCAGCT
>JBAXLL010000241.1:0-3344 GCA_037134835.1 Verrucomicrobiota bacterium | reverse complement strand
GCCCCTGCCCCCGCCTCCGCCGCGGCTTCGGCGGACCGGCCGCCAAGCAGCAGTGCGAGGAGATTCTTGGTCGAAGTCTTGCCGCAGCTGCCCGTCACACCGATGACGGGGCCGGAAAAGGTTTTACGGTGTTCGCGCGCCACCGCCTGAAACGCCACGAGCGGGTCGGTCACCACGAGCTGTGGCAGCTCAACCGTCGCGTCGGCCTGGGCGACCAGTGCCGCCCCGGCTCCTGCGGCCTGCGCGGCGGCCAGGAAATCGTGGCCGTCCCGTTGCCCGGTTTTCAGCGCCACAAAAATCTCCCCCGGCCGCAGCGCCCGCGTGTCATGGGCGAAACCTGACAGCGGCGACTCCGGCCGGACCGTCCACCGGCCGCCGGTCCACCCTGCTAGTTGGGATGGAGAAAAGTCAGGCATGGCAGGCGGATGGGTTCATGGCGGGGACACGCCCAGCTTAAGCCGGATCAGCTCGCGCACCACCTGCCGATCGTCAAACGGGACGATGGTGTCGGCGTATTCCTGATAGGTCTCGTGTCCTTTGCCCGCGACGAGCAGACTGTCGCCGGGACGGCAGGCGTCGAGGGCGAGACTGATCGCGCGCCGGCGGTCTTCCTGCCACAGGATTTTTTCCGGTGTAGTGACCCCCATACTCATGTCGGAAAAAATCTGCGTAATGGGCTCGTTGCGCGGGTTGTCGGCGGTCGCGATGGCGTAGTCGGCAAAATCCTGCACCGCACTGACCATGAGCGGACGCTTGCGCCGGTCCCGGTTGCCCCCACAGCCGAAGACGACCCGCAGGCGGCCGGGTGTGATCGGACGGAGCATGCTGAGCGCGTTGCGCAGCGCATCGTCGGTGTGGGCGTAGTCCACCAGCACGTTAAATTTCTGTCCCGCCTCGATGCGTTCCATGCGGCCGGGCACGCCGGCAAAGTTGGCGAGGCGCGGCAGAAACGAGGCCGGATCCCGCCCCAGCGCCCAAGCCGTGGCGGCCGCCGCTAGGACATTGCTAACATTATAGCGGCCGAGCAATGGCGACACGACCTCCCAAGTGCCACCGGGCCAGACGAGACGAAAGGTCGCGCCCTTGAAACCGAGTCTGATGTTCTCGGCGCGCACGTCGGCCCGTGAGCTTTCGCCAAACGTCACGGTCCGAATATGCCCTGGCACGAGACCGGCAAGCCGCCCGCCATGGGCGTCGTCGAGATTGACTACGGCCAGACGCGGCGCCGAGCCGGTCGCGCCCGTGAAGAGGCGTGTCTTCACCTCAAAGTAGGCCTCCAGCGTCCGATGATAGTCGAGGTGGTCCTGGGTGAGGTTGGTAAAAATGGCCGCGGCCAACTCCAGGCCTAGCACGCGGCGCTGGTCAATGCCGTGCGAGCTCACTTCCATCACCGCCCTGCGGCAGCCGGCCACCCGCATCTGGGCGAGCAGCCCAAAGATGTCGGAGGCTTCGGGTGTGGTTTTGAATGACGGCACCGTGCGGGCACCCAGGTCATAGTGGACGGTGCCGAGCAGTCCGACCCGCTCGCCCTCGGCAGCCAAAAAAAACTTGGCGAGATGGGCGACGGTCGTCTTGCCGTTTGTCCCGGTCACGCCGACGACCTCCATCTCACGGTCAGGAAAATGGTGGAAAGCGCGCGCCACCCGGGCGAGCGTGGCGCGGGCGTCAGTCACCTGGAGAAACGTCACCTGCGCGGGCGAATGGGATGGCATCTGCTCTGTAACCACTGCGACCGCACCCTTCGCCATCGCCTCATCTACAAATGATGCGCCATCGGCCCGCAGTCCGGGCAGTGCAAAAAACAGGTTGCCCGGCACCACCCGGCGGCTGTCGAGCGCGAGGCCGGAGATGGGCCGGTCGAGCCGGCCTTTGGCGGCCAGCAAGGTATCGGCGCGAAAATAGTCGGCAAGTTGGGGAGCCATTTTGAAAATATCCGGCCTTGCGCCCGCCAGTCGGGGAAACGGCGGCCGGCTGCGCGTACGGAAGGCCTGAACGAGAGCGTGGTTGGACGTGAGATAGCCGTTCATCGGTGGTCGTCTTTGAGGGCAAAGAGGCTGGCACCGCCGGGCTGGGCGGTCGGCTTAATGTCGAGATAGGGGATCAGCTGCTCCGCCAGATGCCGAAAGCTCGGTGCGGCCACCTTGGCCCCGTAGGCCCGGCCGCCCGGCGCATGCGCGTCGGCATCGTCCACGATCACCGAAATCACCACCTGCGGATTGCTCGCAGGAAAAAATCCCACGAAGGATGCAACGTGGTGGGTGTTGCTGTATTCGAGTTTTCCGGCGGCATTCTTCAGCAGCTTTTGGGTGGTGCCAGTCTTGCCCGCGACTTCAAACCCAGGGATGGCCGCCTCGGGCGCAGTGCCTTCTTTCGAAGCCACCCCCATGAGCAATCGCGCCATGGTCCGCGCAGTGTTTTCCGTTATGGCCTGTCCCGGCTGAAGCGGGCGCGTCACCTCCGGGATGCCTTCCGTGACTGGGTGGGTCCGGGGGGCCGCAGCAAAACGATACACCGGCCGGCCGGTCGCATCGCGAATCTCCCGGATGACCTGCGGACGCAGCAGCTGGCCGCCGCTCGCGATCACGCCCATGGCCTGTTGCATCTGCAACACGGTCACGTTGACGCTCTGCCCCATCGGCATCCGCGTAATAGTGAGCACATCCCAATCGGCCGGCGATTTGAGCTTGCCCTGCACCTCCGGGCTGCCCGCAAAGCCGGTCCGCTGGCCGAATCCAAAAGCCCGCGCGTATTGGTAGAAACGCTGATCGCCGAGCTGCATCGCCAGCTGCACCGCCCCGCGGTTCGACGAGCGGGCGAGTATCTCGGCGACGGACAGAGGATGATCAAAGTGATGGTCCTGATCCTCATGTGGCAGCGGGCGCATCCTGCCACCATAGTCAATTTTCTCAATGGTGCAGTCAAAGGTCGTCGCCGGGGTCACGAGCCGCTCTTCCAGCGCACCGGCGGCGGCGACAATCTTGAACACCGAACCGGGTTCATAGATGTCGGTCGCGGCCACATTGTTCAGGTTCGACTGCGCATCTGCCGGCACTTGGTTGTATTCGTTTAGGTCAAAGGTCGGCCAGTTGGCCAGCGCCAGGACGAAACCCGTGTGCGCATCGCTCACGATTATGGTGGCCTTCTCGGGCTGAAATTTTACGGCGATCTGCGCGAGCTCCTGCTCGGCCATGCGCTGCACGGCAGAGTCAAGGGAGAGCACGACCGTGTAACCGTCCGCGGCCGGCACCTCCAGCGTGCGGAACTGGGCGAGTTCCCGGCCACGCCCATCCTTCTCCGACTCGCGCCAGCCATCTGCGCCCCGCAGGTAAAAGTCCGCGTAATTC
>JBAXLL010000240.1:0-3348 GCA_037134835.1 Verrucomicrobiota bacterium | reverse complement strand
GCCCAAATATGTCCTTGCCTCGCCCCCGTGCAAAGCTTTCTAATCAACCCTTCCATTTATGAAAGCGACCATCAAAACCCAAGGCCAGCAGTTCGTCGTGACCGAAGGCGATATCCTTACCGTCAACCTTTATCCCGGCACGGAAAAGGGCGCGACCGTCGAGATCAACGACGTACTCTCCGCCGGCGAAGGCGCGGCCTTCCGCATCGGCACCCCCCGTCTGGCCGGAGCCAAGGTCACGGCCCGCATCCTTGAAAACAAGCGCGGCGACAAGGTCGTGGTCTTCAAGAAGAAGAAGCGCAAAGGCCACGAGAAGAAACGCGGCCACCGTCAGGAACTGTCGGTCATCAAGATCGAATCCATCACGGCCTGAGCGCCGCGACCACCTTCCACCCAACCCTCCCGGAGACTTTTACCATGGCCCATAAAAAAGGTGCAGCCACAACTCAGAACGGACGCGAGAGCCAGTCAAAGCGGCTTGGCGTGAAGAAATTTGGCGGCCAGGCCGTCATCGCCGGCAACATCATCATGCGCCAGCGCGGTTCCAAGATGCACCCCGGCGAGAACGTCGGCGTCGGCCGCGACTGGACGCTCTTCGCGCTCAAGGCCGGCACGGTGCAGTTCGACAAGGTGCACCGCAAAGTGGCCGTCGTCTGAACCGGAGCGACCCTGTCTCTGCCGGGGCCGCTGCCCCCATTTCCTTCCGGCCTGATTTCAATCCGCAGGTTAGAGTGGCAGACCTAGCTCGGTCTACCTGACCGCGTTTTCGGAACTCGAACGGTCAGGTTGACCGTTCTACTTCGGAGCTCAAAAACGCAGCTTGTTTTCCCGCTTGCGTCGCTTGGCGAAAGCCGGGACAACTTCTTTCCCGCCCGCATCCACTCGCGCGCCGTCGGCGGGTTTTCACCACCGTATGCACAGTTTTTCCGAGCAATGCCTCGACATGGCCCGCTCCATCTTGGAGCACAATCTGGACGCCATCCAGCCTGATGGCACCATCCTGCCCGCCCCTGACGAGGAACCGCGCTCCGATGAGCCCGGTCACGTCGCCTTCGCGCTCGGTGAGTATTTCCGCGCCACCGGCGAAACCTCCCTCAAGGGCCGCGATCTCGTGGATCTGAGCGCGCGCTGCCTGACCGCCCAGATCTTCACTGAACCCGCCGCTGAGAACGGCCTCGCCTACGCCGCGCTTGGTCTGCTGTGCTTCGGCCCGTCCAAGGAGCGCAATCCCGTCTGGGAACGTCTCGTCCCGGAAACCCAGCAGCGCATTGACAAGGCCCTGCTCCAGCGCACCGACTACGACAATCACTGGCAGGCGTTCAACATCGCCAAGGCCGTCGCGCGTTTTTCCTTCGGTCTCTCCAAAAAAGACGAAACCTCCCGTCTCATCGAGCGCATGGTGGACCGTGTCAACGCCACCAGCTCGGCAGGCTTTTTCGACGACTCGACCGAGGGCTTTGGCGGCAACTTCAACCTCTATGGGCTGATGACCTTTGTCTTCGCCCGCTCGGCGCTCCAGCTCCACGCCAACGGCGGCGTGCGCGATCGCAAGCTCCCCACGCTCCGGACTTACGCCGAAAAGTATCTCAAGATGCTGCCCGACCTCGTCCGCGACGATGGGCTCGGCTGGGCCTTTGGCCGGGCCGCCGGCGCCTATGGCCAGATGCATTGCGTGACCCTCGTGCTCCAGTGCCTGCGCGACGGCTGGATCCCCGACGACCAGAAGCAGAAATACTTCGATGTGCTGCGGCGGCTGTTCGTGTTTTTCTACCAGACCTACCTGGATCAGGAACACGGCTTTCTCGACCTGCGCGACGGCGAACGCACCGCCTACGCCCACCATACGACGCGCATGGCAAACTTCGACGCGGCCCGCTACCTCTGCCAGTGGACCCGCCTCGCCAGGGCCGTGCAAATTCCCACCGGCCAGACCAAGACAGAGGCACCGCGCACCGTCGGCCGGTTCGTCATTTTCGACAAGTCCAACCGTAAGGAGCAGGGCCTGTTTCTCTACCGCGACCCCGCCAGCGGCCTGCACGCGCAAATCCCGCTCGTCAGCTCCGGTAGCACGCTCACCAGCGACTCGCTCCCCTTCCCGCACTGCCCCGGGGTCTTTGACTGGCCCAACAACATCTACCTGCCCGTGATGCTGCCTGAGCTCACGTTCACCGTCGGTGGGGTGCAGCATGTCACACTGCCCGCGTTCTACGGCAAAAACTGCGTCACCGGCCTCGGCCTGCGCAACAGTTTCTATTTCCGCTACGATCAGCCCGAGCTCATTACCGTGAAAGAGGAAATCATCAAGGGCCTCGGGGCCGTGAAGGTGCAGTGGAATTTCTCCGGTGGAAAGATCGGTTGCGAGTTCGCCTACACCGTCAAACAGCAGGTCACACTCGACAAGTTCCGCTTCGCCCTCGTCATCGCTGCGCCCCATTCGAAATATCATGTCCCAGGTGCGCTCACCCTCGGCCCGGAGGGCCACCGTTGCACGGTCGCCAAGGACGATTTTCAGGCGACGTGGAAAGAAACCGAGGTCGTCAGCGCCGACGCCACCTACCGCACCAATTACGGCAAAGTCCATTACCTCCAGCATCTCGAACGCGACCGGCCCCTCATCATGCGTCCGGGCCAGATCTACCATCTCGCCGTCAGCTTCGAGCCGGATCTCGCACACACGCAAGAGTGACTGGGGGGAGTTGCGAGTTCGGAGTTTTGAGTTTGGAGTTTCCTATTTTCCCACAACAACCGTGGCATGGCAACTATCACGCGATTTGAGGATCTCGAATGCGGCCAAGCCGGACGCAGGCTGCGGCAGATGATTTATCGTTTTACCCGGTTCAAGGCCTTTGCCACTGATTATGCCCTCGTTTCCCAAATCCGGAGGGCGGCACAATCCGTCACCTCGAACATTGCCGAGGGTTTCGAACGCGAGGGTAACCGCGAGTTCATTCAGTTCCTGGCCATCGCCAAAGGTTCCGTGGGAGAGGTGAAGGATCAGCTCTACGCAGCCATCAACGAACGCTACATCCCACAGGCTGATTTTGACGCCGCCTACGCCCTGGCCGAAGACACGACTCGCCTAATCGGTGGTTTCATGAGTTACCTTCGACGCACGCAAATCACGGGATCCAAATTCGAGCGCCAACCCAACGGTTGATCCGGCAGGGTAACTCGAAACCCGAAACTCCAAACTCCAAAACCATAATCCCGTCATGCTTTGCCGCCGCATCATTCCCTGCCTCGACGTGACCGCAGGCCGCGTCGTCAAGGGGGTCAGATTTCAGGAACTCCGCGACGCCGGCGATCCGGTCGAATCGGCCGCCGCCTATGACGAGCAGGGGGCCGACG
>JBAXLL010000239.1:0-3383 GCA_037134835.1 Verrucomicrobiota bacterium | reverse complement strand
GCCATGCTCCTCGCCGTCATTACGGGCGTGGAGGTCGTGGCGGTCTTCCTGCCCTTTCCCGCCTGGTTTGTGATCACCGGCCTGGTGGTGCTCTCAATCGTGAAGTTCATGTTCGTTATCTTTTTTTTCATGCATCTGCGCTGGGACAAGATTTTTTGCACTATCCTGTTCTTCATCGGTCTGGTGCTGGGCGGCGGCACTTTGCTCGCGTTGGTCACCCTCTTTCGCATGCAGGCCAGCGTCCCGCTGACGTTCTCCGGCCTCTGAGCCATCGGTCGGGGCCGGTGCTTCGGGCCGGCTGCAGCCGGTTAAAACGGATTCGCCGCCTCCCCTTTGAAGTCGCCGTGGTTTTTTCGTGTGCGCGCCCGGCGTCAGTGCTAGGTTCTCCGCATGATTGACTGGCGCCACTGGCATAACGAACCGTATCTGATCGGCGGACTGATTCTGCTCGGCTGGCTCTATGCCCTGGTCACCGGCCCGCTCCGCGGCCGATTTGCCGGGCCGGACGGGATCGTCCCACCCTACCCTCGTGCGCAGGCTCGGAAATATTACGCCGCGCTGGTCGTTTTCTATCTGGCGGTCGGCTCGCCGCTTGATCAGGCAGGGGAACGCTTCCTGCTCAGTGCGCACATGGTGCAGCATCAGCTCATCATTTATCCGGCGGCGGTGCTGTTTCTGCTCGGCCTGCCCAGCTGGCTAGTGCACCCGGTCACGGGCCGGCGCACACTGCGCCCGCTGCTGACCGTGCTGACCAATCCGCTCGTCTGTGCGGCCGTCTACACGATCACGCTCTCGGTCTGGCATATGCCGCGGCTTTACGAACAGGCGCTGGAATACCGTCCGGTTCACATCGCGGAGCATGTCATGTTTTTTGGTGCGGCGCTGTTTTACTGGTGGCCGCTGTACAGTCCCTCGTCCGAACTGCCCCCACGTTCCCCCGCCGTGCAGATGCTTTACCTGCTTGCTGTCATCATCGCGATGACCCCGCTCTTTGCCTGGCTCGCGTTCTCCGACAACGTGCTTTACCCGATGTATGAGTTCGCCCCCCGGCTCATCACGGACTTCACCCCGCAGGACGATCAGTTTCTCGCCGCCACCATCATGAAGCTCGGTGGTATGCTCGTGGCGTTCGTCGCCACCGCCGTGGCCTTCGCCCGCTGGCACCGGCCGGAAAACCGGAGCTTTCCGACCTGAGGTGCCCTACCAAGGGGCCCTTTCCCACTCATGCGCCTCTGGACGCTGCATCCCCGCCACCTTGATGCGAAGGGTCTCGTCGCGCTCTGGCGCGAAGGGTTGCTCGCACAGGCCGTCGTGCTCGGACGCACCAAGGGCTACCGGCATCATCCGCAGCTCCATCGTTTCCTTGCCACGCCGGATCCCGCTGCCGCACTCGGTAGCTACCTCGCCGGCGTCCACACCGAGGCGGTGGCACGTGGCTATCAGTTTGACGCCAGCAAAATCAATCCTGCCCGCCACCCCGGCCGCCTGCCTGAAACACGGGGCCAGTTGCTCCACGAGTGGGCGCACCTGCGTCGCAAGCTCCGCGTCCGCGACCCCGCGCGCTGGCGAGCGACGGCGGCCTCTGGTGGGCGGCCCGCGCCGCACCCGCTCTTCAGGGTCACGCGTGGCGGCGTCCGCGATTGGGAAAAATCGGCTCCCTGGCCGGCTGAAGCGATCCACCCGCCTGTAAGCTGATATGACCTGTCGATAAATATCTGCCGCCAGCCCATCTCCGGGCTTGCACGGCCCCATGCGGACGTTTGTCCTGCCTGTGTCCCGGCGATCTACCCCCTTTCTCCCGTGTCCAAACCCCTGCGCCAGACCCTTCGTGCGAGCGCCCTTTTTCTCGGCGAATGGCTGCGCCGACCCCAACAGATCGGCTCAGTGGTGCCCAGCTCGCCTCAACTCGGGAAAGCGATGGCCGGCTGGCTGTCGCCCGATCCCTCCGACCTCGTACTGGAGCTTGGTCCTGGCACCGGCGCAATCACCTCTTCCCTGCTGGCCCACGGGGTCTCGCCCGAACGGCTGGTCGCCATCGAGATGGGGGAGAAGTTCGCTGATCTGCTGAAGCTGCGGTTCCCCTCCGTCCACGTCATCCAAGGCGACGCACAGGAAATGGAACGCCTGCTGCGCCCGCATACCGGCGGCACGCGCCGCGTCGGCACCGTCATTTCCAGCCTGCCCCTGAAACAGTTCAGCACCGAGTTCACACGGGCGCTGGCGGGAAAAATCCTCGCCCAGCTCCGCCCCGGCGGCTGCTGGGTGCAATACAGCTACGACCTCGTCCAGCGCCGGCACCGCGGCACCGAGCAGTTCGGCCTGCATGGTTCAAAGATTGTGTGGATGAATTTTCCGCCCGCGCGCGTGAGTGTCTACCAGAAGCTGGCCGCTGCGGCGTGAAGTGCGCTGGACTGCCGTCCGCGCCAAGCAAACTCAGCCTCAGGGCGACGATCTACGATGGATTGTCGCTGATTTTATCCCGATTTCGCGCAGCCTTCATACGAAGTTCATGCAGGAGTGCTTGAATTGACCCATGCCTCTTCTCATCGTTTTCCTGGTTCTTTCCCTCGCGTTGGCCTTCCCGGGCGCGTTGCACCACTGGTCATTGGCCGATTTCTCATCCACACGATTTTGGCGGCCTTCTGGATTGTAACTCCGCGATTCCTTTTCATCGCGAGTGCCGGATTGTAGCCAAATTGGAAAGGCGCATGCCAGTTCGGCTGGCTGGATTGCTTCCATCACGGCAAACTGGCGCTGACGCCTTTTGTGCAAACGACAAATACGATACGTTGTCGGCAATGCGGCGTCGGAGGACGATCACCGGCGGATGGGAATCGGAATGGTACGCTCCGCGCCCGTTTTTGTCCGCAGGATGGCGAAGACGGGCGACGGCGACCGCCCCTGGCTCGACGGCGGGATCAACCGGTTGGAATAAGGGGAAGCGTAATTCATTAGGGTGAAGGATTCCGATAGGGTGATGGATTCCAATAGCTGCAACCAAACCTTGGTCACATGATGACCCGCTCGCCCGGCTGCAAAATCACCGCGTTCACCGCGCTGCGCACCTTTCTGCGTGAGCTGGGCCTGACGCCCGCCAGCCGCAGCCTGGTCAAAGTCATTCCCCGGCCGCTCGCGCCGGGTGAGCTGACGGGCAACGCGTTCGCCGACCTGTGAGCAACAGCCTTCGCGCGCCATTCTCCCGCAATGCGCCCGACCAACGCTCCTCGTAACTCGCCCGCTCCCGGCGGCACGGCCCTGGCCGCCAGTGCGCAGCGCAACGGCGTCCAGTCCCGCGCCACCGTCCGCTAGGTTCTCCGGCACAACCCCCTCCAACCCCACACCCCACGCCCGAACGCTAACGCGCCCGGCGACCGCCCAAGCTA
>JBAXLL010000238.1:0-3414 GCA_037134835.1 Verrucomicrobiota bacterium | reverse complement strand
CTCGACGATGCCAACTGCATCCTCCGCGCCCAGCCCGGCGCGCCCAAGCTCAAGCCCTCCGGCCGCCTGCTCTGATTTTTCTGCAATCCAAAATCGAGAATCCAAAATCCTACCGAGGCCGCAAGGCCGACATCACACAAATGAAAAAGACCCTCCACCTCCTCCTGCTTGCCACCGCCCTGGCCTTCGCCACCGCGCTCCCGCTCGCGTTCGTCGCCCACGCGCAGACCGTCACGCCCGCGCCCATCGCGCAGGCAATAGATGCCGGCGTCGCCGCTGCCGTGGCCACGCCAACAACCGTCTCGGCTCCTGCACCGCTTGCTGCTGGTACCGTCAAGGTCACCGGCAGCTCTGTTTCGGTCACGCCCAACCCAGACGGCTCGTATACGGTCGCGCTACCCGCGACGTGGGAGACCGTCTGGCTCCGCATTCTCAGTATAGCTGGCACGGTCGTCCTTGTCGCCCGCGTCGTGGTCAAGCTCACGCCGACACCGCGCGATGATACCGTCCTCGAGTCCGTGATCGAGTTTCTGAAGCACCTCGGCCTCTCCACGCCCACGAAGCTCTGAACTGCTCTCTCCGATGCTCGCAGCGCTCCTCGCCCTCGCCCGCGCCTGCACGATCATCTGGGCGCGTTCCCGCGCCGTCCGTTCCGTTTTCATGGCCTACCCAGCCGAGGGACTTTTCGGCTCCGGCGCAATCTCCTGCAGCTGCTCCAACCGGCCGAGGAGTTTCCCCGGGGCCGGCAGCTGCCGCTTCTCCAGGAGCGCCCGGATCCGCGGGCTCAGGGCGCCCCCGTCCGCCAGGTTCACCCTCGGTTCCAGGGCTTGCAGCATCCCTTCCATCGCCCGTTCCTGCCACTGCTGCAGGGTGAGATAGGGCACCTGGGCACCTCCCTGAGCCGGAGCGCGGTCGTTGCCGATGGGGTCCAAGGGCCGGGAACACTTTTACGACTGTTCAAGGTTGAACGTCGGACGTTGCCTGCCATTTCAAACTCATGCCCAACGCCGCCCGCCGCCTGCTCGTCCGCCTGCTCAACCTGCCGCCGATCGCCCGGCTGCCGGTGCGCGTGCGAGGTGGCGTGGCGGCGGGGGCGTGGTGGTCGCTGTTTCCGTGGAGCGCCTACTGGCGCGGCACCCACGAGCCCGAGGTGCAGGCGCGGCTGGTCGGGCTGTGGGACTGGACGGGCAAGCGGGTGTGGGATTTGGGCAGCCACTACGGGCTCTTTGCGGTCGGGCTGGGCCGGCGCGTTGGGCCGGGTGGCAGCGTGGCCGCGTTTGAGCCCAATCCGCTCAGCTACGCGCGCCTCCAGCTCCATGTGCGGCGCAACCGGCTGCCCTGGGTCAAAACGTTTTCCTGCGCGGTGAGTGACAGCACGGGGACGCAGCGCTTCTTCGCCTATGCCGGCCTGGAGGACACGACCACGCATCTCGCCTACGACGGCGAAAGCTGGGATGCCAGCATTCCGACCATCACGGTGGAGTCGCGCCGGCTGGATGACATGGTGGCGGCGGGCGAGATCGCCGCACCCGATTTCATCAAGCTCGATGTCGAGGGCCACGGCCACAAGGCGCTCGCCGGCGCTCGCACCGCGCTGGCGGCGAAGCGTCCCGTGCTGCTCTGCGGTTTGCATAGCCCCGAGGAGATCGCCGGCATCCGCGCCATCCTCGATCCCCTGCGCTACCGCTACACGCCCATCGCCGCCAACGCACCGCGCGAGCCAACCACGGGTTTTGATTACCTCGCGGAGCCGGAGTGAGGCTGATCGAGGGCGCCAACTTTGGACGAGGGGCTGGCCGGATTTCTCCACTCAACGCGGGCGAAGGAGCAGGAGAGTGCGGTCATCAACCCGCTCGTCGAGAGGAGCAAATTGGGCGAGGGCTCGGTCCACGGCCGCCGGCAGCTCCCCTAGCGGGCGGTCGCGGTGCAGGCGGAGGAGCGCCGCCAGGCGCTCCCAGCCAAATTCAGTTTCCGCCGCATCCGCCGTCTCCGTGATGCCGTCGGTGTACAACGCGAAGAGGTCGCCCGATTTGAGCTCCGCCTCCCCTTCCTCCAGGATGGGGTCAAACACGCTGCCGGGGTCGAGCCCCAGCGCCAGGCCGCCGGCACGCAATTGCTGGGCGGGGCCACCCCGGGCAGGCAGCAGCAGCCCGGGCTCATGACCGGCGCGCACGTAACGTAATCGGCCGGTGGCGAGGTCAAGGATACCATAGAACATCGTGATGAACATCCCCTGCGGCATGTCACCGTGCAGTGCCCGGTTCACCCGGCGGACGACAGAGGCGGCGCTCGTCTCGCCCTCGGCACACTGGCGCAAGGTGGCACGGCACGCGGCCATCATGAGCGCGGCACCGGGGCCATGCCCGGCGACATCGGCGATGACGAGACCCCAGCGTTTTTCACCCACGGGCAGCACGTCGTAATAATCGCCGCCGATGTGCGCCGAGGGCTGAGCGAGCGCCGCCACTTCAACCTCCGCGTCATCCGGAAAGGCATGCGGGCGCAGGTGGTGCTGCACCTCGCCGGCCAGACGCAGATCACGCTCCTGCTGCTCGCGCTCGCGCTCCTCCGCCCGGCGGCGCTCGGTGATGTCGGTGATAAGTCCCTCATGGTGGGTGATACGACCCTGTGCGTCGCGGCGCACGACCGTGTGGTCAGCGACCCAACGGGTGGAGCCATCGGCGCAAACTAGGCGGTATTCCTGGTTGTACTCGCGGTGCTCGGCAGTGGCGTGCGCGTTCATCTCGGCCTTCACCCGTGCCCGGTCCTCGGGATGCGTGATACCTTGGAACGAAAACCGCCTGCTGACAAAATCCTCCGGCGAGTAGCCGAACTGCCGGATGCTGGCCGAGACAAACTCCACCGGCCAGCTCGGCGTGGCCTTCCACAGAACGACGACCGAGGGCGAGCGATTCACGATGCGCTCCAGCTCCTGGGTGCGCTTTAGAGTGTCGTGCAGCACACCCTCCGCCTGCTTGCGTGCGGTGATGTCCTCCAGCATGGCGAACTGGTGTGTGACCCGGCCATCTGGTCCGCGCAGGACCGCCAAGGTCAGGCGCCCCCAGACGATGTGTCCCTGCTGGTGCCGGTAACGTTTCTCCATCGTGAAGCTGCTACCCTCGCCGCGATGGAGCGCGGCGGTGAGCGCGTCCTGTTCGGCGCGGTCATCGGGATGGGTGGCGAGGCGGACGTTGTTGTAATCACTCGCCTCGGCCGCGGTGAAACCCAGAATTTCGCAGAACCGGCGGTTGGGGTGAAAGATGTCGCGCGTCCCATCGCGCCCCCACTCTACCCAGCTGATGCCGATAGGCGCGTGGTCGTAGAACAGTTGCAACTGCTCGTAGACCTGCCGCGCCTGCTGCTCGGCGGCATCTCGCAAGGTCTCGGCGCGCTTGAGCTCCGAGACATCGGTAC
>JBAXLL010000237.1:0-3451 GCA_037134835.1 Verrucomicrobiota bacterium | reverse complement strand
AAATTCGAGCCGGCGACGGACGCAGACCCCGGTCATGACGATGGCAGCCGCGATCCCGATGGCACGCGAAGACCGCCACCGGGGTCTGTAACTGGCCCGCTGATCAGGCCGGTGCGGCGAAAAACGAAGGGGGGTCCATGACCTGGACATATAGTGGTTGTCGGCTATGGCTCAAGCTGGACCGGGGTTTCGCGACCCCGGCTACAACGGAACTTGTCTACGGATGGCCGTTGCACGACATCGGCCCTGCGGCTGAACCCAAATCCGGCTGCGGTGGAACACCACCCGTGAGACCGGATGCCGCCCGCTCAAAGCTGGGCGATGATCGCGTCGGCCATCGCCTTGGTGCCAACGCTGGGCTTGCCGAAGGCGATGTCGCCAGTGCGCGTGCCGGAGGTGACCGCCTTCTTCACGGCGGACTCGATGCGGACGGCGATTTTTTCGAGCCCGAAGCTGTAGCGGAGCATCAGCGCGACGGAAAGAATTTGCGCGCAGGGATTGGCGATCCCCTTGCCGGCAATGTCGGGGGCGGTGCCGCCGGCGGGCTCGTAGAGACCGAAGGGGAGGCCAAGGGAGTTTTTGCCCGCACCGAGCGAGGCGGAGGAAAGCATGCCGAGGGAACCGCAGATGACGGCCATCTCGTCGGAGAGAATGTCGCCGAACATGTTCTCGGTCACGAACACGTCGAACTGATTGGGGTCGCGCGCGAGCTGCATGGCGGCGTTGTCCACATACATGTGGGTGAGCGCGAGGTCAGGCGCGTGTTTCGTGCAGTAGTCGCTCACGGTCTTGCGCCAAAGAACCGAGGTTTCGAGGACGTTGGCCTTATCCACGGAACAGAGCTTCTGCTTGCGCGAACGGGCGGCCGTGATGGCGACCTGGAGGATGCGCTCGATCTCGGATTTTTTATACACCATCGTGTCCACGGCCTGCACGTCGCCGTCGGCGAGGTTTTTCGTTTCCTTGGGCAGGCCGAAATAAACCCCGCCGGTCAGCTCGCGGATGCAGACGATGTCAATGCCGTCGGGGATGCGTTCGCTCTTGAGCGGCGAGGCGTCGGTGAGCTCGCGATAGAGGAGGCCGGGCCGGAGGTTGGCGAAGAGCGTGAAATGCTTGCGCAGCGGGAGGAGCGCGGCGCGCTCGGGCTGCTCCTTGGGTGGGAGCTTTTCCCATTTCGGGCCGCCGACGGAGCCGAAGAGGATGGCATCGGACTGCTCGCAGAGCTTCACGGTGGAGTCAGGGAGCGCCTTGCCGTGGTTATCAATGCCGGCGCCGCCGACATCGGCGGCGGTGTAGGCGAGGGTGAGTTTTTCCAGCCGGGCGACATGCTGAAACACGCGCAGCGCCTCGGTCATGACCTCGGGGCCAATATAGTCTCCGGCAAGGACGGCGAACTTGAGTGTCTGGGTCGGCATAAAGGTGAGAAGCCTGGCAAGCCGACGCGGACGGTGGCAAGCCGTGTTTGCGACCCGCGGCGAAGGAGGATGGCGGGCACGAGGGGGCAGGGGAGGGCGCTTCGCCAAAATTTAGGAAGGCACAATTTGTGGGCTGGCCTTTGGGGAAATTTACATCATGGTGGCCGCGATCGCCGTGCTTTCCGGCCTGTGTCTCCTTCAACCACCCTTAGTCCCTCTGCCACCATGTCCCATCAACCTTCCTCCCGTTTTGTCATCGTAATTTTGGCCGGTGCGCTTGGCGCATTGGCACCGGCTTTTTCCGTTCATGCGGCCGAGATGCCGGGGATGAACATGCCCATGATGTCTGCCTCGCCGGTGGGCACGGCGGCGGTCGCCGTGCTCGGTGGGACGCAGGGTAATGAGACGGTTCGCGGCACCGTAAAGTTCACGAAGGTGGCGGGCGGCGTGCGCGTCGTCGCCGATGTGACCGGGCTCAAGCCGGGTGAGCATGGCTTCCATATCCACGAGTTTGGTGACGCTTCCTCCGCCGACGGCGCGGCGGCGGGCGGCCATTTCAATCCGGCCAAGGAAGCCCATGGAGCGCCGACGGCCGAGCACCGGCACGAGGGTGATCTCGGCAACCTCAAGGCCGACGCCTCTGGCCACGCCACGCTCGATTACGTGGATGCCAAGCTCTCCTTTGACGGTGCGGCCTCCATCATCGGCCACGGCGTAGTCATCCATGCCAACCCCGACGACCTGACCACCCAGCCGACTGGCAACGCCGGCGGTCGTGTCGCCGTGGGTGTGATCGGTCTCGCGAAAGGGTCCTGAGGCGCATGAGCCCCGCGCGGTCAGGCGCGGCGTCCATGACAATTTTCTGACAAACATTTTACACCGCCATGACAACTCGGGCGGTGGGTTCTGGCAGGATGAAAGCAACCAACCCGGCCCGCCCATGAAAACCTCGCTGCTTCCTCTCCTTATCGTCGCGCTTCTGCCGGGCACACCGGCATCGTGCGCCGTTGAAGACAAACCCGCGACCCAGGCAACCGCGCCGTCGGCCCCGGACGCCACAGGCAACGCGGTGCGGCCGGAAATCATCGCGGCGTTCGCCAAATTGCATAACGACCATTTGCAGGCGTTTGTGACGGCAGACGGATTTGGTAATGCCCGGATGTACACGGCGCCAATGCAAGAGTACACACTGCGGACGGTGGCGGTCCGGACCCCGAAAACAGCCACATTGCAAGCGGAGCTGGCCGGCAAGAGTGGTAAAGGCGAAAGCCGGTGGAACGCTGCTCAGGGGTTGCGCATGTCCTACGAAAATTATCAACGCGAGCTATTCAACCTGGTCGGGTTACTGCATTACGCTCATCCTGTGGCCTACGATCTAAAAAGCCTCATATCTCCGTTGAGCCCAGGCGGGGAGTTGCCGCGGGGGTCGGCGCTACGAGGGTCCCGGCCAGCCGCCAATGCGGCAGGTCACAACCCTTATGGCAACGAGCCGGGCCGTCCGGTCCGGGACCTCAACGGGTTTGAGACCGAGGCACTCGCCCGGCTTAAAGCCGGGGAGGACGTGGTGATCAAACCGCTGGGTGACAGCTTTAATGTGGCGATCAAGTCGCTGGGTGGCAGCTTTAGGATGCTCGGCGCGGTGCGGGCGCAAAAATCATGCTTGGAATGCCACGAGGACAAACACGAAGGCGATCTTCTGGGCGCGTTTTCCTACCTGTTGGTGCCATCCTCCCGGCAGTGACCCCTTTCCCGCACCGCCTGCACCTTTACTGGCTGCTCCTGCTCGTGTGTACGCTTGCGGTCGGTGCGGCGACGATGGTGTTGCTGTGGCGGGAGCAGGCGCGGCTGGAGCGTGACGCGACGGCGGCGCGCGCGATCCGCCTCGCCGCCGTGGTGGCCCGCGCGCGTCTCGTGACGGAAAATGCCGATCTTCTCGCCCTCGACGTGCGCGACGCGCTGACGGCGCCGATGCGGGACCTGAGCGCCTCCGCCTGGCGCGAGCTGGCGTCCGGCTGGTCGCTGCAAAATCCGCTCGT